>JAHIZN010000111.1 GCA_018814245.1 bacterium | reverse complement strand
ACAAATGCGATATTGATGTTTTTATCCACTACATTCACCAGTGAGTGATATTTGTCATATTCCATATTCAAAACCAGAGAAACAGGTTTTTCTGGTCAACCTATTTAGGGCATAAATATCACATATTGCCTAATGTTTTTTGCATGCTGACGGTCGATTGCCTTGTCAATTGGAATATCTTTAAGGCAATACAGGCAATCATTGTATACAATATTAGATTGTTGCACGGTCAATTGTTCACTGAGAATTGCTACACTATCACTTATAGTTATCTACACCCTGCACAGGTTAGACTTAGAATAAGCGTTCAGCTATTGGCTGACATAACAGCTGATAGCTGAACATGTTAAAATAATACAAACGAAGGAAAATCCTGCAAACCCTTCCGCAAAGACTTTAACAAAATGATGTATTATATTGCAGCAATTATTATAGCCTTAACTACAGTTGTCTCTGAAAATGCCTTTGCTGTTTATGGAGAAGGAAACTATTCCGTAGGCATTGATGGAACGGATAAGGGACTGAGTAGTGTTGATTTTTCCTTAAACCTTCGTGGACGGGAAAAATTGATTTCGTTTAGTCCAATATTAAAAGGAAATATAGATCTACAGAAAAAGAGCCTTGTTTTTACCTATACTCAGGCAGATTTTTTCAATCCCTTTGCGATTTTGAGTATTGGTCAGGATATTTTACCCGGGGTTACAGGACTGACTGCTTCAGCTCCACGGATTAATGGGGTACGGCTTGTTTCTAATAAAAAACTATGGAAGGATCGGCTAACACCCGTCATTTTCAAGGGGGCAGCAGGTACAAACAGGGATGTTTATGGTGGAAAGATTGATTTTGCTTCTAAATCAGGCATAGTTGGCAATACTTTTTACCTTAAGGATACTCAAGTCGGGGATGCGATTGGCGGCAGGCTGAATATGCCTTGCTTGTTTTGGAAGGTGGCTATGGAAGCAACTTCGACAGGCTCAGCTACAGGAACAGCAGGAAGCAGCACTGTAGGAACATCAACCGTGCTCGTTGAGGACAATGCCATAAAACACGATAATAGACAGAACATTCAGTCTGACGGCAGCAGTTCAACCACAATATCAGGCGAGACATCCAGCCTGTCAGGGACATTAACCATGGGCAGCCCAACTACAAATGGCACGCAAACAGCAGGCACACAAGCAGTGATGATTATTGGGACAACAACCTCAATCTATCCCTTGAACCTAAGTATGGATTGTTCAACAGGCAGGTTTGGCGGGAATGGGTACAGCATAGGAGGGGTATTTAAGTTGAAAGGACTTTCCAGCGATATCAAGTATTCCTTGATTAATAAACAACAAAATCTGACATGGAATGGCTCGTATGGCTTCAAAGGGGCAAGTTTTGGGCTGGGCTATTCTGACAATAGGTGTGCTGCCTCGAATATCTCTAACTGTAGACTGAATACCGGCTATGGTACTTCTACCAGATTGGGCAATATGAAACTCAGTGGTGAATACTCAAGCTCAAATAGCAGCCTTCCTGCTAATAATATTTCTAACTGGAAATTAGGTACTGGCTATGGCACTGCTACCAGAATAGGCAATATGCAGCTCAATTACGAATACTCAAGCTCAATCGGACAACTTCCATCTAATGATGTTGGCAGATGGAGGATAATCAGCTTGTTTGATTCTAACAGAATAGGAAATATTAAGTTAAACACAGAGTACTCATGCTCAAGCAGCCGCTGGGCAGCAAATGATACTGCCCTGTGGAAGTGTAACGGTGACTTTAAGCTCGGGAAAAGGTTCTGGCTGAGCGGGGCATTTTCTAAGGATAATATCGTGGGGACAAGTTCTCCCAATGGAAGCCTTGGTTATAACTGGAATTCAGGGTATAAATGGAATTTTTCTAAAGAACTTTTCCTAACCCTTACAAAGCAGCAAAGCTTCAGGGAGTTAATCGGTGAAAATGACCAGAATGCAGTGAAATATCTGTCTGCAAAGATAGATTTTTTGCCGCAGTTTCCCCTCTCTGTCTCATCCAGGATAGGACTGGAGGAGACGGATAGTATTTCAAAGAATAGGCTGAAAAAGCAGCTCTCCCTTAAAAGAGATATTAGCCTTCGCTATTCCTACAAGAGGTTTGATCCGTGGCTTAGTTATAATATAACGAATACAGATGATCGAACCATGAATAATAGTGATCTTAGCAGAGAAAACATTACTGTTGGGATTAAGAAAAAACTGACCCGTAATCTTACCTGTACCATACAACGGACATGCCAGATGGAAGAAAACCAGTATAATAGTGGTGGTAAGATAAATTTTACAGAAAGGATAAGTACAGAGAAAAAGGCAAATCTAATATATAGATTCCCTAATTATCCATTAAATATGGACCTGGAATTTTTTTCCCAAAATGAGCAGAAATTTAACTGGAAGGTAAGTTTTACCTTTCGGGAAAAGAGCAGGAAGAATTATTTCAGGTATATAGCCAATGATGTAACATTTACAGAGGCAAAGGAGTTTCGTTTTGGTGCTGCCCCGGATGATATGACCCCTATCTCCAAAAAATTGCCTGATAAAAATGAGTTTTTGCAGCTTGGGGTTGTGTCTGTAAGCGTTTTTAAGGATACAGATGCAAACAGGATGTTTTCACCGGATGAAGAAGGGTTGGGAGGAATAAAGGTTATCCTCTTTGAAAAGGGTGAGAGTAAGGAAAAGGCAAAAGCGGCTGCAACTAATGATAATGGAAAGGCATGCTTTGTTGATGTCCCATCAGGGATATATAACCTGCATATTGACCTTGGTTCAGTGCCAATTGATTTTATCTGTGCGGCAGAGATGGAACAGATAATCAAGGTAGAGCAGGGCAAGACCATTGAAATTAATTTTCCGCTTCAAAAGGCAGGTACTATTGAGGGCAGGCTCTTCAGGGATGAGAACAGAAACGGTGTATGGGATGCCGGGGAGATCGGCGATCATGATATGATAATGTATGCGGGTGATGTCCCTACCTTTACTGATTTCGGAGGGGTATACAGGTTCAGCAATATTCCGCCGGGTAAGATACGGGTACGAGTGGATAAGACCGGTCTGCCAAAGGAATATATCCTGACTACCCCTGAATCTTTTGATGTGGATCTCAAGTCAGAGGGAGAGGTTGAGGGGATTAATTTTGGCATGGCTGAACAAGAGATAGAGATAGAGTTTTGAGGGAAAAAATTATGAATTATGAATTAAAAATTATGAATTAATGGATTAGAAATCCTTAATTTTTAGTAACTATTCAGGTAATAAAAAGGGGATAAGGAGATGAAGGAGATAGGGAGATAATAGATTATTGGTAAGTATTTGAGTACCAAGTTGTCCTCGGCTGGCAGGGGTAGGGTGGTGAATATCTTATTAACATTACACAAGCAAGGCAGAAACAGAAATACTTTGATATTACCCATCCCCTTTATCCCCTCTATCTCCGTATCCCCCTTCTTACACTACCTGAATAGTTACAATTTTTAATTCATAATTCATAATTTTTAATTTTATTCCAAGGAGGTTTTTTAACTTGAAAAAGGTATTGTGGTTAGGATTATCGTTGTTAATATTATTTTCAAATAATGGGTGGACAAAGGATCTTATTTTTTCTGCTGAGTTGCCTGCTGAATATCATAAATATGATTTTGATAAACCATCAGATGTATTCATCGATGCTGATGGTTATATGTATGTGGCAAATACAGGCAAAAAATGTGTACAAAGGTTTAACTTAAGTGGTGAGCTTGATAAGGAATTTTATGGGGAGAATGAAGACATGCTTTCTCAACCCATAGGTGTGGTTGTGGATACCAAGAAAAATGTCTTTGTCATAGATGCTGGTTTGGGGTGTGTCTTTGGATTTAACAAGGATGGCGATATTATCAGTGTGTGGGGCAAGGGTGTTATTGGCAGACCTTGCGGGATAACCATTGGCAGAATCAATGGGAATGATAATGATCTGATATATGTGACTGACAGCGATAAACACTGTGTCTGGGAGTTTGACGGCAAAAGATTAGGCATACGAAAGATAGGAGAGCAGGGAACAGGATCAGAACAGTTTTTGTCTCCTTCAGGTATTACCTTTAATCCTGATAATTCCATGCTGTATGTTATTGATACAGGTAATCACCGTATCCAAAAGATATATGCCAGCACTAACCCTCCAGGGCTTTTTGTATACAAAGACAAATTAGAAAAGCTTGGGACAATTACCGGAATTACAACAGGCAGCAGGCAATTCATCTATATAACCGCAGAAAGGGAGGAAATGAATGAAAGGTATGAAACCGTTTATGGCTTTGATATAGATGGCATAAAAAGGAGCGAATGGGGCGGTAAGACAGGATTTAGTGAAGGACATTTTGGAAATGCAGCCGGGTTGTTTGTTAATAAGGATGGGTTAGTTTTCGTTGTAGATAAAGACAATAATTGCATCCAAAGGTTTAACAGCACAGGAACATTTATGGGTCTGTTAAGCAAATACAGCTTTGAGAAGGGAAGATTTAATTCGCCGGTTGATATGGCTTTTGACTCTAAGGGAAACATGTTTGTTGTTGATAAGGATAATCACAGAATCCAGAAGTTTGATTCAAATGGCAGGTTTATTGCTGACTGGGGTGGCAAATCATCTATGCTTGAGTTGGGGAGATTTGATGCCCCATCAGGGATAGCCATAGACAGGAATAATGATAGAGTGTTAGTTGTTGATTGTTACAATAACCGCATTCAACGCTTTGATAATAATGGAAATATTATTGAGACTTGGGGAAGACTCGGAAAAGCAGATGGTAGTTTTTCTTCCCCACAGGATATAGCCATTGATTCAGCCGGGAATGTCTTTGCAGTTGATACAGCTAACAAGCGGGTACAGATGTTTACTCGAGACGGAAAATTTGTGACCAAATGGACTGTTGATGATTCGCCATTAGAGAATGTTGGTGATTCACCATTGGATATAGAGATAATAGAAACAGCAGGCGTTAAGGAGATTTTCGTAGTTTGCCATTCAGCCCATGTAATCAGGGTCTATAATGAGAAAGGCACACTACTTAGAACCATAGGCCGGCCAGGACTTGATGAGGATGCAGGAGATTTTCAGTATCCCTGCGGCATTGACAAGGATTCATCAGGACGGCTTTATGTTTTAGACAGGGGAAATAATTGCCTTCATATTATGGATAGATTTGGAAAAAATCTTGGTGTCTGGAAATGGCAGCAAGGAATGGATCCTGGCAAGATGTCTTTTCCAGAGGGGATTGCAATAGATAATAATGATAATATCTATATTGCAGACACCTGTAACCATAGGATTCAACGGTTTAAGCCATTTGATTTTGTGCCTTGTGGTGGTGTTTCCGGTACAGTAACCAACAATCATGGCACACCTGTCCATGATGCACGGGTAGAGATACGGCAGCAAGAGACAGGGGTAACGGTCAATGCTGTAGATACAAATAGTCAGGGCAAGTATATTATCGATGAAGTGCCTATGGGTACATACTCGGTCATGGTTTTTAAGGATGGTTACGGAACAGGTTATGTCAGGCATGCTGTTTCAATAAAGCCAAATGATGTGACCATGGTTGAGGAGGTTGTTCTGGTGCCAATGATTTCATCAGAGATAAACCTGCATAATTATCCAAACCCATTTGATCCAACGGATAGAGATACGGTGGGCAGTGGCACAACATTGACTGATGGCACAATAATTTATTACAATCTGCTCAGCAATGTCGAGCAGCTGTATATTGACATCTACAATCTGGCTGGTGAGCTTATCTGGGAATATGCTGCCAAGGATGCGTATCTCAGCTCAGGGGATCATCGTATCCCTTGGAATGGCACGAGCAAGGATGGTAATATCGTGGCAGATGGGGTGTATTTTTGCGTGCTTACAGCCGGGGATAGGGTGGAGACATGCAAAATGGCAGTGGTGAAGTAGAATTATGAATTATGAATTATTAATTATGAATGAGGAAAGAGAGGGAAATTAAAAATTATGAATTATGAATTAAAAATTGTGGTTTGGTAGCTACGAATTAAAAATAGTAAGGAATTCAAAAACATTAATTCATAATTTTTAATTCATAATTTTTAATTTTATTTCAAGGAGTGTGTCAATGTTAAAAAGAGTGGTATTTTTGTTGATGATTTTCATGGTATCCGTCAGCTTGGTTGAGGCAAAGGATGCAGGCAAGAGCAGGGCAGCGTTTCTGAAGATAGGTGTTGGCGCCCGTGCTGCGGCTATGGGGGAGGCATTTTGTGCCTTGTCAGATGATATTAGTGCCATCTACTGGAATCCTGCCGGCATTTCTCAGCTTACGCAAACAGAGATTATGTCCACACACCATTCCTATTTTCAAGGTATTAATAATGAATATTTTGCCTTTGTCCATCCCGGCAAAAATGGGGCAGCATTGGGGGCAGCATTGTCTATGCTTGGGATAAATGGGTTAAAGGGATATGATAAAAATGATACTCAAGGCAGTGATTTTAAGGCAGATGATATGGCCATGTCCCTTGCTTACAGCAAGATGATTGGCCATGGTGCAGCAATTGGTGCAGGGTTAAAATTGGTGAAACAAGGGATTGATAATAAGGATACCACCAATCTTGTCGTTGATCTCGGCGGGTTATACCATACCCCAATACGCAATCTGGTACTTGGGGCAACAGTGCAGAATATAGGTATAAATAATAGCAGCAGCAATAAAAAGCGTGGTAAGGTTGATGACCAGATGCCGTTCAGGATGAGGCTTGGGGCAAGCTATCAACTACATAATTCTACCATTTGTATGGATGTTAATATGCCCAATGATGGACAACGCACCACAAATCTTGGCATTGAATATGCCCTGCCAAAGGTGATGAAATTTGATACTATGCTGCGGGCAGGATACAGAATAGGGGCAGATACAGGAGAGCTCGGCTTTGGTTTTGGTATATTAAGCAACAAATGTTCATTTGATTATGCCTTTGCCCAGTATGAGGACATGGGCAATAGCCATCGGCTCTCGACCTCACTAAGGTTTGGTATATTTAAGCCAAAACAAAGGGTGGCAAGGATAGAGTCTGAGGGGAAAAAGGGGGAAAAAAATGCTGAACCATTGGTATCATGGATAAATGTGCAACGGTTTGCCCTTGGGTTGTTTATTGAGGAGCGAAGCTTTCCTGAACGATTAAAGAAAAAGAAGGATGATAAGAAAAAGATGCCCATGCTTCCAGGCATTAATACCCCGGCAGAGACAGCAAAGGGCACGGCAACTACAACAGAAGCCCCAGAGGTGAGGAAGAATATTGATCTTGATAAGGCTGCCGATGAGATAGATTTTGATGGAGGTGAGGAAAATCCACCACCTGCCCCTGCCAGCGGGGAACAAACAGCACCAACAGCAACGGTAACAGCAACACCCGTACCAACTGCTGTGAATACGGAAAAGTCGCAGGGCTCGACCACCGCTGCCAGCTCACCAGCACCAACTGCTGTGAATGCGGAGAAGCCGCAGGGATCGACGACTGCTGCTGCCAGTTCACCAGCACCAACTGCTGTGAATACGGAAAAGCCGCAGGAATCGACTGCTGCTGCCAGCCCACCGCAGACAACGACTACCGGGAACAATGCTGCTGTTGCAGGGACAGGTATTGTTCCTACCCGCAATGAGGCTGGCGGTGATAACGCTGCCAAGACAACACCTGCAACGGTCAGTGGTGGACAAGCACCAGTAGCAGCAGTCAATGGGAATGTGGAGAAGCCGCAGACTGCCACCACCACTGCAGGCATATCACAGACACCACTTGCCAGAGGTGTTGCCTCATCAGATGTTAAGCAAGGGACAGACAATGAAGTGAGAAATGCTGCAAACACACGATTCAGGTTCTTGGATATTGCCCCAATAGATTAAGGAGCTGCACGGCAGAGAACGCGGAGAAGGAAATAGATGGCTCACGCGGAGACGCGGAGAACGCGGAGGATACGGGAAACATCATACCCTCCGTTGGCAAGGATGGTTGTAGGGGCAAGGCTGATAGGTGTTGCCTCTTCCCCTCTGTCATTCCTGCTTATCCTTACCCACATCTTTTGTGGATAGAATTCTGATAGGAAATGCTGCAAAATAACAGAAGCATGTATCGCAAAATGATTAATAATTCAACAATTCATTAATCCAGCAATTGTCAATTTTCAATTGTCAATTGTCAATTGTTGAATTGTTGAATTGCTGAATTAATGGTGGTTGAGCTTGCTCTCTGTCATTCCTGCGAATGCAGGAATCTCCTCGTTGTAGGGGACTGCCACTTTCCCTGCCCGATATATTACAGAAGGAGACTTACACAATGTTGAACAAAATCACACACTATGCAATGCTAACAGCCACATTTGTTTGTTTATCTACCACTGCTCATGCATTAGAGATGAGGAAGCAGCCTGCAGGTGATGCTGGTGACAAAAATCCTGTTACCTTCAAATTTTCCAGGATAAATATTGATACGCAACTAATTAAAAAAAATGGTTTGCCTATATCTCAACAAGATGTGAACAGCCTTTACGATACTAATGGAAGTAGTACTTCTGGTGATGGGATGCGAATATACGATAATGGCATAGATGTTTGTTCACTTGAGTATGCTAATCTGGGAAATAGAAAAAAACCAGTAGGCATTGACCTGTCTGATGCAGCGGGCTGGCCAAATATAACCATAAATTCAGGGGAGGTAGGCATTGACCCGATTCTTGGCAGATTCAAGTTTTTTGAGGGCAAAGCAGGAACAGTCACGGTTGCTGGACGGTATTTTGGTACCGGCGAGAGCTATTGTGGTGTTTATGTTAATGGGAATTATGCCTATCTTGGGGAGGGCGGGAGTGGGTTCTATGTGCTTGATGTTAGCAATCCTCAATTCCCCAAAAAAATAGGAAAATATAATATTGGCGGAATCATAAATGGTCTTGCCGGAGATGGCAAATATATTTATCTTATCAACTATCAGAGTGACTTTGGGGCAACAAGTGTTCGTATCGTTGATGTTTCCAACCCTGCCGCACCAATAAGTATTGGCAATTTTGGGATATCAAGCAGGGTGTATGATATATCTGTAGTGGGTAAATATGCTTTTGTGGCACATATCAATGGGTTAACGGTAGTAGATGTATCTGATCCCAAAAAGCCTTTTGAGCGCGGCAAATACGAACAAACATCCAGAGGCACAGTATATGGTGTTTGCGTACAGGGTAATTATGCCTATCTTGCTCATGCCAGTATTGGATTAAAGATATTTGATGTCAGTGATCCAAACAGCTTAAAAGAGGTTGGTGAATGTCGACTGACAAGCTATAAAGTTGGTTCACAGCCCTATTCTGTTTATGTCTCAGGAAATTATGCCTACCTTTCTTATGGGGCTGGTGGGCTTCAAATCATTGATATTTCCAATCCATCGTCCCCTACCCTTGTTGTCAAATATGATACAGGGATAAATGATGAATCGTTTTACAAGACCCATGTTCTCGGAAACTATGCCTTCGTAATCAGTTATAAAAAAGATCCAAAGTTGTTTAATATTTATTGTTTGCGTGTATTAGATATCTCTAATCCAAAAGAACCAAAACTTATTCAACAATATATAGAAAATATTGGTAAGCCAATATTTGATAGCTATGATATTAGTATATTAAAAGGACAGGCATATGTTACTGATGCATCTAATGCCATGAGAATATTAGAGATTCCAATGTCATCCGAACTTCCTGCGGGAAGCGTAACTGTGGATTATAATTTTGCAGTTGAACCCCTTAACATTGTTCTTACCTCTCCTGATGGGGGTGAGGTTTTGAGCGGAAAAGCATCCAATAATATTACATGTAATATCACGGGTGGTGTTCCGCCCCATAAGGTAGTCTTGTATTATTCTACAGATAGTGGGAAAATTTTTGATAATACAATTGCTACAAGTATACCCATGTATACACCCACACTTTCTTACCCTTGGACCGTGCCAGGGACAAATACCCTTAATTTGAGGGTGAAGGCTGTAGTTGTAGATGCAACTGGTGCTGCTTCTAATGATATCAGTAATGGAGACATTCAGGTTGATTTTACTGCCCCCTTGGTTACAGGGACAAATATCTCTGATGGGGCAAAGGATATTGCCACAAATACGACTATGGTTATTAACTTTAGCAAGCCCATGAACCAATCTGCAACTCAGCAGGCATTCAGCATTTTTCCTGATATTTCAAATAAAACATTTGTTTGGAGCGAGGATAAGAAACAATTGACCATTAATAGTGATGGCTTTAGTGGAAATGCCACCTATACCTGTACCCTATCCACTGAGGCAAGGGATAGCTCATCCCCTGGCAACAGGCTCTCCTCAGCCTATTGTTTTTCATTTAAGACTGTTGTCCCACCGCCGGGTTCTGTCTCAGTTACAGTCAATGTAAAAAATGCCTCTGTTTTCCTTGATAATATCCTTGTGGGCACAGGAGGCAGCAGCTCTGGCAGCAGCTTGATTATCGGGAATGTTATTGTTGGCAGCCATACCCTGAGCGTAACCAAGACTAATTATTCCACTTGGCAGGGTGTTGTCCTTATCCAATCACAACAGACCGCCAATGTTTATGCCACCCTTACACCGACCATACAAACGGTTCTTTTATTAGCTGCACCAGAAGAGGTTGGTGTAAATGAGACCTTTACCGTAACCATCCGTGTGGAAAAGGTTACTAAATTAACAAATATGGACATATTCATCAGCTTTGACCCGGAACTATTGGATGTACTTGAAATTAAAGATAATGCCTTTATTCCAAAGATTGTCTCAAAGATTGGCAGCAGCAGTATTTCCTATGGTGCAGGGGTAATGAGCGGGAACATCACGGGTAACGGAACAATTGCTGAGGTTATATTTATGGCAAAAAAGAAGGGTAATGTTGTCCTGTCATTTGATTTTAATCAAAATGCAAACAGGAATACAACCCTTGTTTCAGGCGTCAAAAACATTCCATTTATTGATCTTGACTCAAAAAATATATCCATTGTTGAATTTGGATGTGTGGACGGGCATGTTGCCATTGATATTCCGAGGCTCGGGACATATTCGGGGATATGCGTTGATGTGCCAACCACAGGAATAAGAACGACTACCAATGCTGAGGGCTATTTTTTGCTTAAAAGAATTCCACCGGGCAGGGTAGATATTCGTGCCAATGGCTCAGGTCTTACGCCAAATATGTGGAAGGGTATAGAGATTATTGGTCAGCAGCAGGTAACAACCCCTGGCACACTGACCCTGATAAACGGTGATGCAGATGGTGACGGCATGGTGAATACCATGGACTTTGGCCGCTTGCGGGATGCCTACTTTAAGACAAAGACTGATGCCGGCTGGATAGATACAGGAACACTTACCAGAAATGGCTATATTAATGTTGACCTTAATGGGGATGACAAGGTGAATGCAGAGGACTTTGCAATATTAAGAGACAACTATTTCAAGGCAGCGGGAGAAACAAGGGCAGGCAATAAGCAGCTTGCCCCAATGCTGATAGCCGCAAGCAATAACAATGCTGCCAGCTCGAATAATAATTCGAATACCGTAGCTGCAGGGCTTGCCCCTACCTGTGTATCTGCAGGGCTTGCCACTGCCCGTGTATCTGCAGGGCTTGCCCCTACCTGTGTATCTGCAGGGCTTGCCCCTGCCCGTATATCTGCAGGGCTTGCCACTGCCTGTGTAGCTGCAGGGCTTGCCCCTACCTGTGTATCTGCAGGGCTTGCCCCTGCCCGTGTATCTGCAGGGCTTGCCCCTGCCTGTGTAGCTGCAGGGCTTGCCCCTGCCCGTGAAGATGTTGCCGCAACAATGCTTGTCCCTACCCAGTCTGCATCCACGGCACACCTGATAATCGACTTACCACAAGATATGGATAAGATCAAGGTTAAGGCAGAATTTCCTGTAAATATAAGGGTTGAAAATGTATCATCCCTGACCAGCATGGATTTTTCTCTTAAATTTGATCCAACGATACTTTCGGTTAATCGTACTCAAGGCGATGCCTTCCTGCCAAAGATTACCTCAAATATCAGTAATAGCGTCGGAATTGTCAGCCATGCAGCCGGATTAATGAGCGGGAGTGCTAATGGGAACGGGACGATTGCCACCGTGTATTTTGTGTTGAACAAGAAGAAGAATACTAAGCTGGAATTCCTTCAGGATGCAAAGAAGAATCGCCAGACCACACTGATATCAACAAGCCGTAAGGTGATACCATTTACGAGTGAGCAGGCAATCCTACTGTTTGAGGGTGGGACAAGCGGGCAGGGAACAAAATCAACTGCAACCAGTACTGCCTCACGCGGAGACGCGGAGAACACGGAGGAAGATCAGACAGCGACTCAAGTCCTCATTGGCTCCATGACACTTGTTGCCGCATTTAAGCCGGACGGAATGTCCTATGGCATATTTTTGAAGGGCAACTATGCCTATATGTCCTGTGAATCTGGTGGAATGCAGATAATAGATGTGAGTAATCCATTGTCTCCAGTGCTTGCAGGCAAATATAATATGATTGCTACTTGTCGTGATACATGTGTTGTAGGTAATTATGCCTTTGCGGCAAGCGGGGTTGGCGGGCTGATTATCCTTGATGTGTCTAATGCTGCCAAGCCTGTACTGGTCTCAAGCATGGCAATTAATGGCTTTTGCCATGATGTAGCTGTGTCCGGAAATTATGCGTATATAGCTGCTGCTCAGGCTGGACTACAGATTATTGATATTTCCAAGCCGCATACACCAAAAAAAATAGGTAAATATAGAACAAATGGTATTGCCAGAGGGGTTTGCATCAGAGATGGGTATGCGTTCGTAGCAGATGGCAGCAATGGATTGCAGATAATTGATATATCAAACCCATATGGTCCAAAATTAACAGGCTCGTGTGCTACCCCCAGAGATGCCTATGATATTTGGCTGACAGAGGAAGCCCCTCTGACAGGGAAATATGCCTATATCGCTGACTACTCTGGCGGATTGCAGATAATAGATGTTTCCAATCAGGCAAAGCCTTGCATAGTTGGCTCTTATAAAACAAATGGCTATGCGTGGGATGTAGCTGTCAGGGATAATCTGGCATTTGTTGTTTGTGCGGCAGCAGGATTATATATAATAAATGTTACTGACCCTGCTCATCCTGCTTTGGCTGGCAAGCTTGATACAGGCGGCAAAGCATTTGGTGTAAGCGTGCAAGATGGCTATATCCTTGTGGCTGATGATTATCAAGGGCTGAAGGTGATAAAGGCTGAAGGGATTTCCGTAGGGGCAGACCTGCGTGTCTGCCCTGATAAACAGAATACAGGAGTCGGAACACAGAATACAGGAGTCAGGAGTCAGGAGTCAGAACACGGAACACAGACCACAGTCGATGCTGCTCAAATAGCTGTAGCTGCAGGGCTTGTCCCTGCTACAGGCAGTCAGGATAAGCAAGGCACTGGAAGCAGAACACAGACCACAGACGATGCTGCTCAAATAACCGTAGCTGCAGGGCTTGTCCCTGCTACAGACAGTGAGGATAAGCAGGACACGGAACGCAGAACACAGACTTCAGATACAGATATATCACCCATAGATAATTATGTCCCTGGTGTTTTGGTTGACACCTACTCATTGTCCCTATCTGCTTCAGCCAATAATCAGACTGGAAGCATAAGGCTTGGCATGAACCCATGGTCAACCGATGGGTTTGATGAGTGGACTGATACACCCTTACCGCCGCCCCCGTCTATAGACAAGTACCTGCAGGTTTACTTCCCGCATCCAGAATGGGGACTTGTGTTTGATAAATTTAATGCAGATATTCGATCCATGGATGATAATCACCCTCAAAAGGAATGGGTGTTTGAGGTACAAACCAATATGCCGGCAGGGACAAAGATTAGCCTGTCCATGGGGATAGCACCCCTGGCAAATGCAGCATCTTCGGCAATTGATGCCTCTGGATATACCGTAGGGGCAGACCTGCGTGTCTGCCCTGTTGTAGGGGCAGGTTCCAAACCTGCCCTCTCTGATGCAGGTGTCATAGGTCAGGATTCATGGATTGTTCAGGAAATCAATCAAACCCCAATCCTCGCATCATTAGGTGAAATAATCCTTACAGATGAAGAAACCGGACAGGCATGGAACATAAACAAGGAGGGCACAGTTACATTTAGCGTGGATAACGATGGCTTGAAACGATTCAAGCTATCTATTAAACTTCCTGTAACAGGTAAAAAATTTACATCCGGCTGGCACATGGTATCCCTGCCAATAGCAGCATCGTGGCTGCCTGTTGAGGGATATGTTTATGAATATACCTCAGGAGGGTATAGCAACATCATTGAAAGCATTGAATCCGGCAGGGGATATTGGCTTGGGATGAATAAGGAAACAACCGTTAATCTTAGGGCAGATAAGGAAACAAGGGCTGAGGTTGCTATCCCGTTAAATGCCGGCTGGAACATGATTGGATGTCCGTTTGCCTTTACACCTGACTGGTCGAGTGTGTGTATAGAAAAAGATGGTGTGCGAAAGGGATTAAAGGCGGCAATTGAGGCAAATCTGGTCAATGGCATACTGTACAAATATGTAGATGACAATTATCAGGTATCAGATGGCATTGAGCCATGGGAAGGGTATTGGTTTGCAGCCTTGACAGATTGCAATCTGATTATCCCTAATAGTAGTTCAAGCTTCCAGCTTGAAAATAATAAGGCAGAAACCAAGGCAGATACCATCGCATCATCAGCACTCCTTAAGTTATCGCCTGCCAAGGCTGCTGCCTCGCCTGACAAATGGCAGATTAGCCTCCATGTTTCTGCCGGCAAGTATCAGGATACAGCCAATGGAGCACCATGTCTTGGTGTTAATCCCGATTCATCAATCGGGCTGGATAAAAGCGACAGGCTTGAGCTTCCAGAGCCGCAGGGTAATTTTGTAACGCTCAGGTTTGTTCATCCAGATGAGCCAACCAACAATGGTGTCAGCCCATTTGATCAGTTTGATTGGGATGTCCGTCCGCCATCTGAGTCTATCGTTTGGGAGTTTGAGGTTAAATCCAATCTGTCTGGTGAACGCATAGCCATCACATGGGATAAGGAAGAGATACCACAAGACTATTGCCTGATGTTAATTGATAAAGATACCCTGACAAGCATGGTTATGGACAAGGAAAATGGTTACACTTATATATGCGGTTCAAATAATGGATTAGCTGCAAGGCATTTTATGGTGCGGGCAATAAAGGCAGATCCGCTGCAAGCACAGAATGAAGAAATGAGCAACTTTAGCGGGCTAAAGATATGGCCTAATCCAGCCACCAAGCCATACATGAATTTTGATGGGTTTACAGGCAAGGCAACAATCAGAATATTCACCCTGAATGGTGAGCTAATCAAAAACATGCCTGATGTGGATGCCGCCGCCAGCTGGGATCTAAAGAATAATGATTCACAGCCTGTAGCAAGCGGCGTATACCTGTTTATTATTAATAATGCAGCCAGTAAGCGATGCGGCAAGTTAGCAGTGATAAAATAAAATTATGAATTATGAATTATGAATTAAAAATTAAGGATTAGGAGTCAGTAGGTTGTTCTGCTGGTGTGGTTATGGGTGGTGATGTTGGTAGCCGCAAGCTTTAGCTTGCGTAGATGCGTAGATGGTAGGGACAGAGCGACAGTGGTGCTATCTTTCATTAATTCATTAATTCAACAATTCAACAATTGTCAATTATCAATTATCAATTGTCAATTATTAAAGTGATACTATCTTTCATTAATTCAACAATTCAACAATTGTCAATTATCAATTATCAATTGTCAATTATTAAAGTGATACTATCTTTCATTAATTCAACAATTCAACAATTGTCAATTATCAATTATCAATTGTCAATTATTAACGGTCATAAAGTGTGTATTTTTTGCACATAGGTAGAAAAATGCAACTACAACAAAGGCAATAAGTAATGATATTCCTTGCAAGGATTGATCGTAATTATTGTACGCATGTGTCCAATATTTGCACAGACAGGCTAAATCACCATAACATATTGTGCAACAAAATATTATGACTTAAAAGGTGCTCATCGTATCCTTTTTATGTCCAATGATTGGACACAGGGAGAAGGTATTCCCTTAATTACTGATGTTTGTCAAAGGAAAAAAGTGTCCGAAATCAAATATTTTTGCGATTTGTAGGGGCAGACCTATGTGTCTGCCCTCTGAAGGAGACAAGAAAATGAGAGGACGAAAAACGCCGCTGGAGATTATACTTACAGAGGAGCAGGAGCAGGAGCTTTCCCGATACATAAGAAGCAGGAACATGAAGGCTTGTCTGGTACATCGGGCAAAGGCTGTATTGTTGGTAGCACAAACCAAAAGCATCACAGAGGCTGCCCGAATAATAGGACTAAACCGTCGGATAGTAAGATATTGGGTAACCAGATTCATCGCAGATGGGCTTGGAGGGCTTGAGGACAGACCTGGTCGTGGACGGAAACCAAATGTTCACAGAGAATTGCTGGAAGATAAAATAAACACTTGACGGATAGGATTAAAAATGTTACTATAATCTATATACTCAGCTATTAACAAAGGAGGATTAATGGATTCAACAACTATATTAAAAACAGACTCAAGAGGAAGGATTACTCTCCCTTCAGAATTCAAGAATGAATCATTGTTTGAATGTATTAACGATAATGGTTGTTTAGTGTTATATCCAGTTCAGACCGTTAGAAAATTCCCAAAGATGGATGATCTTCCAATAACAACCTTAAACACAAAATGGCAACAGGAAGAAAAGGAGATAAATGAAGATATGCGTTATGGAATTATTGCAAAAACCCCAAAGGCAGCTCAGGAAAAACTAAGGAAGCGATCATAATGTCTTTTCAGCTAAACTTTGAGATAAAATTCTTAACAAACTATTCAAAATTAAACTCAAAAGAACAAGAGGTCATTGATAAGACTATCAGCTTCCTTTCTATAAATCCTCGTCATCCGGCGTTAAACACCCATAAAGCAACAAGTACAAAAGCAAAATACAAGGTGGGAGGAGATGATGTCTTCATTGCCTATGCCACCAGAAAAATCAGAATAACCTTTGAATATGGGCCAGAATTAGGTATGATAACTATAAGGAACTGTGGTTATCATGATGAATGTGAACGAGATATGTAACACTTTGGAATACAAAAAAGAATCAAACAGCTAAGATAATGGAACCCAATAAAATAGTTGTCAATAGAAGAGAGCGTTGCATAGCCTCTCCAGCCATATCTACACTCTCAAGCATTGCTTGATCTCATTTACTGCCACTTTTGTCGATTAACAGGGGATGTGTTGTACCCACCCCTAACCCCTCCGAGGACTTATCCTTACCCACAAGTCCAACCACCATTAATTCAGCAATTTAGCAATTCAACAATTCAGCAATTCAACAATTGACAATTGCTGAATTAATGAATTGTTGAATTATTAATCATTTTGTGGTACATGCTTCTGTTGTTTTGTAGTGTTTCCCATCAGAATTCTGTCCCCCAAAGATGTGGGTAAGGATAAGCTCCGAGGAGGGGAATCAGAAACCTCAGAAATCAAGATAGCAGTGTATTCCCCTCTTGGGACTTATCCTTACCCACAAGTCCAACCACCATTAATTCAGCAATTCAACAATT
>JAHIZN010000110.1 GCA_018814245.1 bacterium | reverse complement strand
TACACCCTTTGTGGCTCTTCCTCTGTAAATGAGCTTGACACGATACCTCGACAGGCTTAGTAATCACAGAATATTGTGTGCCTCTCACATGCGTGCCCTTACTGTATTTTGTGGCTTAATACCACAACCGCACAGGTGGAAATTTTTTCTATCGTCTGTTGACACATAAAAGCAACATAAATGTATCTTCCACTATTCATCATAGCCTTGGCTGTTTCAAAGTCATATTCTGCAAGATTAACCCAATTTTCAATTACTCTTTTGCTCATCGTTCTATTCCTTCAGCCCATAGATCTCAACTTGAAGCAATTGATAATACACGAAGAACAGAGAATCATTTCTTCTTCATCCCCTCGCTAATAATCGTTATCCTCTCCTTAACCGCTGTCCGCCAATCCTCTCTGTCTGTATTCTGGGCAATATCCTTATAAATATCTATTGCTTTTAGCCATTCCTTTTTGTTTTCATAGATCTCACCCAGCTTAGCCAGAGCCCTTAATCGATAAATATTATTTGGCGGGGTCATATCCCTTAGTTTCAGGTACTGATCAAGCACAGATTTTTCATCATCCATCTCTATATAGCACTCAGACAAGTTGTAAACTATCTCCAGCCTTGATTCATCCTTTTGGTCAAGCTTTTTCAGGAGATCATTAAAGGCATTAATTGCCAGATTATAACGAAACTGGTCCTTATATATAGCAGATAGTTCTAACAGAACATCATTTATCATCTTATCGTTTGGATACTGCTCCACAAACTTAGCGTAAACCGCTGCTGCCTCACTCAGCTTACCTATCTTTTTATAACACAAACCGGCATTGAAAAGAGCCGGGGCAATGTACTCGGTATTGGGAAAGTCAGCGGCCAATCTTTGATAGCTGCTGATTGCCTCCTCATGCTTTTGCAGATTATAGTAGGCAGTACCAAGATGGAAAAGAATGGCCGGGGTCAACTCATGTCCGAGAAAATTCTGGATAAATCTTTTGTAGACTGATATTGCCTCTTCATAGTTTTCCATTTCATAATATGTCTCGCCGATGTAATATTGAGCCTCTGCCATAAACTTGCTGTCAGCATATATGGTCGCTATCTTTTGAAGCTCTAATAGAGCCATCTGGTAGCTTCCTATGGCATAATACTTTTTAGCCAGATGGAACTGGATGTCAGGGGCAAGCTTGCTTTGAGGATATTTAGACAGGAACCCTTTAAGCATCTCAATGATTGTCTGACTGATTTTTTTCTCTACATCCTGACCTGCCCCTTGTTGAACAAGCAGGCTCTTTTCCTTACGATACAAGACTGTTTCGATTGCCTCAAGGGCATCACTGCTTTTGGGATCATCCGGGTATTTATTGATAAAGTCCTGAAAACATTCGATTGCCTTATCGTCGTTTTCCTGATTATAATAGCACTGCCCAATACGCATGTATGCTTCCTTAACCCCGGGTGACTGAGAATATTCATCAATGATCCTCTGATAATTGGCAATAGCCTTTTCATAGTCCTGTGACCGAAAATAGGTATCAGCAATCTTATAAACTGCCTCGACAGCCATAGAATGTGATGGATAAATCTCTATCAGTTTTTTCCAGGCATCAATTGCCTGACTATAATATTCCAATCTATAGTAACAAAGCCCGCTTTGATACAGTGCATCAGGCACAAGTTTCTGTTGAGGGTAGGTCTTGATAAGATTTTCGTACATCTCCAGTGCCTGTTCATATTTTTGCTGATTAAACAGTCCGTTAGCTATTTCATACTGCCTGTTAATACTTAGCGCACACTCATCGCCCTTTTCTGTCTTCTCCTTTTTTGGCTTTGCAATCTCCAGCTCTGCTAATAATTTATTTGCCTTATCATACTCTCCCTTTTGCAAAAAGTACCAGACCATTCCATCCTTAGCATAATAGGCAGCTTTGGTCAGGGGATAGTTTTTGATAATCAATTCATAGATAGACCTTGCCTCATCATAAAAACGATGCTGATAATAAGCCTCACCAATATACAGGTAGGCAAATGCCCGCCACTTACTCACGCTCGGAGGGAAATTATTTAAGACATAGTGATACCCAGTAATGATTTGAGCATAGTTCCCTGCGTCATAATAAGCCCGATTGATAAGATACAAAGCCATCTCATGAAGGTCTTTTTGGTATGATTGATTCAATATCTCCTGATAGCAGACAACAGCCTGGTCATAGTTTCTTTGATAGTAAAAACAATTACCCAAAAAGAGGTTTGTTGTTGGCAGCAAGGGATGTTTTGGGTACTGAGCAATCAATTTTTGATACATAGATATGGCAAGCTGGTAGTCTTTCAAGTGATAGTAACACCAGCCAATCTTGTATAAGGCATCAGGGATAACCTGACTTGACGGATAATTTGATATTACAGCCCCAAAGGAAAAGGAGGCATTAGAATACTCAGTCAACTGCAATTGAGCGTCCCCAATCAGGTATTGGGCACAGGGGAGCAATTCGCTTTGAGGATGGTCAGTAATCAATCTCTTAAATACATCTATTGCCTCAATATAGTTTTTTTGTTTGAATTTAATACAACCAATCTTGTACTTGGCATAAACAATCAGCTCGCTTTCAGGATAACGAGTCATAAATTCCTGATATTTTGTCAGTGCCGACGGAAAATCCTGGCAGTCATAAAACATCTCAGCAATCAGATAATAGGCACTGCCAAGAAACATACTCTCTGGATAATTTTCAATGAGCTTTTTATACTTACCAATGGCGAGCAGGGGTCTTTTAAGCATTTGGAGGCATTTGCCTGCATAATAGATAGCATCAGGCGTATCTATCTGCTCAAATAATTTCAAAGCCTCTTCATATTTTTGATCGTGATAGGATATAAGCCCCAAGGCATAGATAACCTTTGGCTGTCTTTGATACGCAGGGTGAGAATTCATTAATTCCTGATATGTCAGACCTGCCTCTGCCCAATTTTCACAAGATAGATAGCATTGTCCCAAACCCACCAATGCCTCACCACTGAGATAGCTTCGCGGATATTTTTTTATCAGGTTGCGAAACCAAGAAATAGCTGAGACATAATCCTGTTGATTATAAGAGCATTCACCTATTCTTAAGAAGGCATCATCTGCTAAATTACTTTTTGGATATTTATCCAAAAGCCTTTGATATGCCCCAATGCTTGATGAAAACATGTTTTTCTGGAGCCCCCGGGTTTTCAGGATATCCTTATTGTTTTCAAACAAGCACTCACCAAGCATAAACTGAGCCTTATCAGCCCGTTTGCTGTTGGCAAAGCGTTCAAGAAAGATGTTAAAGGAGTTTACTGCCTCTGTCTTATCCTTTTCTTCTAAGAACAATTTTGATGAAAGCCCAAACAATTCCTTTTCAGGCAGGTCCTTGGGTGCTGCCTCTGCGAGGAAAGGCACAAAGGCACAGAGCAGGAACAATATACCATAAAGGCTGCTTTTGCCAGGAGTACTGCTTTCTTGTGATTGTCCGGTGATTGTCCGGATATGCTTACCCAAAGAAGGTGATTTTGAATTGCTGGCAATGATTGGAAGCATGTGGATTTTTACCTCCTAATAGTTATCTCTCAACTCAATATGTAACTATTCATGCATACAGAATTCAAGAGTCAGAATGGAGACAGCGACCACAAGAGGAGAGCACCTCTGGCAGGTCGCAGCTACAAGTTTCCCACGAATAGCTGTAGCTGCAGGGCTTGTCCCTGCTCTAACCATTCTTACGCCGGAATAGTTACCTCAATACTTACTTATAATAACATAATTTTCTGTGTTTTGTCAAATGAATTTATAGAGGAATTCAGAACAAATGCTTTCGTACACAGATTTAGCAGATTTTTCATCTGTTTTATCTGCTAAATCCGTATACTAACAAAGTAATCCTTGACAAAGCAATAAGTATTGTATTACAATAAAAGCAATAGAGGTCAGGGATAAAGGATATTAAAAACAGGAAGAAGGTTAATACTATGGAACCAAAGGAAACAAAAAAGACAGTCAGGACATTTGCCCTGGCTTCATTTCTAAATGATTTAGGCTCTGATATGATTTATCCCATCTGGCCATTATTTGTAACCTCTTTGGGTGCAAATATGGCTATTCTTGGGTTCATAGATGGATTGGGTGATGCAATTGTCTCCATATCGCAAGCAGCCTCTGGTTATATCTCTGACAAAACAAGAAAAAGAAAGGTTTTTATCTGGATAGGTTATCTGCTTGGTTCATTATCAAGGGTTGGCTATGCCCTGTCTTCTGTTTGGCAACAGATAATTCCACTTAGAATTTTAGACAGGGCAGGGAAAATGAGGGGTGCACCCAGGGATGCTATTATGGCTGATATTTCTACAAAAGAGAACAGGGGTAGAAACTTTGGCTTTTTGCGAACCATGGATAATCTTGGTGCTGTATGTGGCATTCTAATCTGTATTTTATTTTCGGGATTATTGGGATACAGAAATTTGTTTTTAATAGCCGCGATACCATCTGTACTTTCTGCATTGTTAATCTTTTTCCTGATAAAAGAAAAAAAACCACCAGATACTAAAATCTACAAGGGATTAACCTTTTCAGATTTAGATAAAAATTTTAAGTTATTCCTTTGCTTGAGTTCTTTTTTTGCTTTGGGTTCGTTCAGCTACTCTTTTCTGCTGATATACGCCAAGGAATTTGGTTTTCAGATAGCGTTTGTACCGGTATTGTATCTTGTATTTACAGCAGTTGCCTCTATTTCTTCGTTACCCTTTGGAAAACTCTCAGACAGAATAGGCAGAAAAAAAGTATTGATGTTGTCTTATATTCTCTGGGGACTGACAGCGGCAAGTTTCATCTTTATTCACAGTTATTTGGCAATTATTTTGGCATTTGTTTTGTATGGGTTGCATAAAGGTGCCATAGAGACTGTCCAAAAAGCATTTGTATCAGAATTAGCACCCATGGAATACAGGGCAAGCAGCTTGGGTGGCTTTCAAATGGTTGTTGGTTTGTGTGCCCTGCCAGCCTCTCTTATCGCAGGTCTTCTCTGGGATAAGATGGGAATATTTGTGCCATTCTATTTTTCCTTGGGATTGACGATTTTAGCAACCATAATGTTAATATTTGTAAATGAATAATACAAGAGATTATATAAACAGTAATTTTCGATTGACATTAAAGCGGATAAATGGTATTATAACAATTATCTGGTAGTGCTCAGTCATCATTAAAGTTTAGGATTAAACATGTGTCACTCCTGCGAATGCAGGAGTCTCCTGTTCTGAGGGGTAAGCTCCATACAGATGAGATTCCTGCAGGAGTTTACCCCTGTGAATGCAGGGGCAGGAATGACAATATTCCAACGATGCTCGGAGGAAATTGAAGTTATTATATCCTAACATTTAATCGTGACGCAGCATTAGTTTGTTGGTCAGAACTCTTGTAACTAAAAGACTAATTTGTAGGAGATAACATGACCCAGGCAGAGGCAGTGGTTAAAAAGATTGGCAGTATGGAGCTTAGGCTCAAAGGGCTTACAGAGATAAGCCGCATGGCGACTATATCCTCAAGCATTGATGAGATATTAGATTCAATCATGGATATGGTTCTTAAGGTTATGCAGACCGATGCCGGATCATTAATGTTGGTTGATGAAGCAGGCAATCTTGCAACTAAGATAATCAAGGGCAGGGATGCTGCGGCTGTCAATAATTCGATGCTCAGGATGGGCGAAGGCATAGCCGGCAGTGTGGCTGAAACAGGGGAAAGCATTACGATCCCTGATATTGCCGGCAAAATAATCAGTATCCCTGAAAGCAATAATGAGATAGACAGAAATTTATATAATATTCTTTGCGTACCCATGAAGTTTAATAATCGGACAATAGGTGTTGTTCAGGTTATCAATAGACGAGAGAAACAGCCGTTCAGCTTTGAAGATGTAGACATTTTAGAAGCGATTGCAGCTCAGATAACTGTGCTTATTGAAAATACCAGCCTTTTTAATCTTGCTCAAAAAGAGGCAAAGGCTCTTAGAACGCTATTTGAGGTCAATGAGGTATTAAACTCTGCCAAGAATATCCAATCTTTGTTAGATTTAACCATAAAGCTTGCGACTCGCTTTATGGCTGCCGAAACCTCTGCCCTGATGCTTTTGGATGACAAAACTGATGAATTAATAATCAAGACAACTGAAGATGAACTGCCGAAAGCAAGGATACGACTTGGTGAAGGGATTGCCGGGATGGTAGCCAAAAATGGAGAACCTATCCTGATTGAGGATACAGAATTTGATCTGCAATTTTCACCCGAGATTGATAATATCACTGGGTATCAGGCAAAGTCTCTCCTTGCTGTCCCCTTAAAAACAAGGTATAAGATTATCGGGGTAATGGAGGTTGTTAATAAGATAGATAATACCCGATTTACCCATAAGGATAAGGAATTCTTTTGCCTTTTTGCCAATCAGGTTGCCTCAGCCATAGAACAGGCAATGCCCTATATGTTAGAAGAACCCTCATCAAAGCCAATAGTAGCCCTGCATGAAAAACCACGCCTCGGAGAGGTATTGATGAGCTATAACCTGATTGCTGATAATCAGATACAGGAGGCACTAAACTTTCAGTCGCAAAATGGGGGAAAGATTGGAGAAATATTAATCAGATTAGGACTGGTAACCGAGGATGCTGTTAATTGTGCCCTTAGCACGCAACTAAATATCCCCTATGTCTGGCTAAAATCTGAAATGGTGGATATAGAAGCAGTTAAAATATTTCCCAGAGATATGCTGGAAAGATATGTTATCATCCCTATCATGAAAATAGGCAATGAGCTTACCCTGGTGATGAATGATCCGCTTGATACAGAGATGATTGAGAATGTGAGAAGGATTACTAATTGCACTATAAATCCTTCCCTTGGTTCTAAAGAAAATATCCTGAGCATTATTCGGGATATTTTGGGTATAAAGGGAACAGAGGCAAAGGAATTGGATGTAGACAGCAAGGGTTTTCTCCGTGAGGTCTCTGGTGAAACCTTTCTTGCACGGCATTTAGAGCAAGCATTAGAGATTGGGGCTGAGGAAATACACCTTGAGCCTACAGAAAGCGGCTTATGGGTGAGATACAGGCAACTGGGGATATTAGAGGAAAAGGGACGAATTTCATTAAGCCTTCATCCAGAGATAGTATTTAAGGCAAAGATGATTGGCGGGCTTGATATCCTAAAAGAAGGGATTGCTCAGGAAAACGAGCTGGTGACTAAGATTGGGGACAGAAATGTGGGGCTGACTGTAGCCACAATGCCTACTGCCTTTGGCGAATCCATTTTTATCCAGGTTTTTCCCATAGATGTTCAGATTCCCTCTATTGATACCATTGGGTTTGAAGCTCATATTGCCTCAAGGCTGAAGGAAACGATGCAAAGACCAACAGGGGTGGTGATTGTTACCGGACCAGGGAGAAGCGGAAAAACAACAACCATCTATTCCTTACTTAAAGAGGTGAATGCAAACAAGAGAAAAGTAGCTACTATTGAGACCCGCATCTCACCATATCAAGAGCCTAAATTTGTTCAACTAAAAACAAAGGATATATTATCCACCTTAAAGGTTTCACTGAAACAGGAGCCGGATGTAGTCATGCTTGGCGAGGCAGATGAGTCCACGATTGCTTTTGCCTTGAGGAGTTGTCTGCAGGGTAAATTAATTGTTTTGCAGCAAGAATTTCCTACCTGTTTTGATGTGCTTTATCATTTGTTTGAGGTAGCAGGCGGTATAGTTGTTGCTTCAAGCCTTCTTTGTATTATTGCCCAACGAATGCCGAGGGCATTGTGCTGGAAGTGCAAGGGTGAGGGGTGTGAGGAATGCAATTATTCAGGACATGATGGATATTCCCCTATCTTTGAGGTATTTTTTGTTAATGAGGAATGGCGGGAGCTTATTCGTCAGGGAGATATTGACAGGGTAAAAAATCTGGCTAAAAAGAGCGGGTTTGTTGACCTGAGAAGTGAGGCATTGAGGAAGATTGAGAATGGTCAGTCCACGATTGAAGAGATGCTGACCAAGGGGGTGATAATATGATGGATATTTCTGAATTGCTCCTCTTGACCAAGGAAAAGGGTGCCTCAGACCTTCACCTCTCTGCAGGTATATCCCCAACACTACGAATCCACGGCACCCTGGAAAAGGTAGACCATGCTCTGTTGAGCAAAGAGGATATGCATACCATGCTCTATGATATTCTCAGTGATGAAAACAGGGCAAGGTTTGAGGAAAATAAAGAGCTTGACTTTTCCATTGAGCTGGCTAATGTAGGACGATTCAGGGTAAATGCCTTTTATCAGCGCCGTGGGGAAGGGGCATCATTCAGGCTTATTCCGGAAAACATTAAATCACTTTCTGATCTTGGGATGCCGCCAATTGTAGAAAAACTTGCCCACATAGAAAGGGGTCTGGTGCTGGTTACTGGTCCTACAGGCTCTGGCAAGAGTACTACCCTTGCCTCAATGATTAATATTATCAATACAGAACGGTATCAACATATTATTACCATTGAGGACCCTATTGAATTTGTACATCAGGCAAAGAATTGTCTGGTCAATCAGAGGGAGGTTGGTTTTCACACTAAATCATTTACCGCTGCCCTTCGTAGTGCCTTAAGAGAGGATCCGGATGTAATATTAGTAGGGGAAATGCGTGATCTTGAGACTATTTCAATGGCTTTAACTGCAGCTGAAACAGGGCATGTTGTTTTTGCTACCCTTCACACCAATTCTGCCCCTCAAACAATCGACCGTATCGTGGATGTATTCCCGCCGCATCAACAGTCTCAGATAAGAACCCAGCTGTCCGATGCATTGCAAGGGGTTGTTTCACAAACACTTATCCCAACCATAGATGGACATGGAAGGGTTTGTGCGGTAGAGATTATGGTCGCCTCATCAGCCATCCGCAACCTGATTCGGGAGGGGAAAACACATCAGATGCCATCAATCATCCAGACCTCAGCCAGAGATGGGATGCAGAGTATGGATCAAACCTTGCGAAACCTGGTTATGCAACGAAAGATATCCCCGGATGATGCCTTTAGGTTTGCCATTGATAAAAGCGGGTTTGAAAGATCACCATCATCAGCGGGTATGGGTGCTTCTAAGTATGGTCAGCAGCCCCAGCCTCAATCCCGACCAGTTGGAGAGCCACCAAGGGCTATGGGGCAGAGGTTTTATTGAGAGGCAAAAGGTGTGCATGGGCTATGGTTGAAGCTATGCAAACAGAAAGGAAGGCTATCAGAACAATAAGGGCTTCTTGAACTTATATCTGGACAAAACATCCGTTGAGATATTAATCATGCAGAGTTACCTACTTTTCTGGATAACATGTAAAAAGTAATGTTATCTGGTTAGAATTGTATAAAATTTGTTGGGTTTTTGTCAACTTTTTATTGATTTTTTGATTCAATAGTGGTATTATACAGAAATGGTATAATCACTTGTTAGTCTTACAAGAGAGCGGAAGATATAACTCGGGAGTAAGATAGCACTCTGGCGTTAAGATAGCAGATGGGCGGAAGATAGTAACCGTGAGTAAGATAACACTCAGGCGTAAGATAGCACTCTGGCGTAAGATGCCGCTCTGGCAAGAAGATGACGGGCAGGCGTAAGACAGTAATCAGGCGGAAGATACCACTCTGGCGTTAAGATAACAGATGGGCGTAAGATAGTAACCGGTAGTAAGATACCTCTCAAGCGTAAGATGGTACTCAGGCGTCAAATAACAGATGAGCGGAAGATATTACTCAGGCGGAAGATGGCACTCTTGCGTAAGATGCCGCTCGGGCGTAAGATAGCAACCGGGAGTAAGATACCGCTTGGGCGTAAGATAGTAATCAGAGGTAAGATAAGCCAGAAGAAAAGAAAAAGACACTAAAGTGAAGACTAACAAGAAAAATGCACCTGTCAAGGAGCAGGTGATTTTTGTGGTTAGCCTTACAAAGAATCGACGAGCTGGCAAAAAACCGAGAACAGGCGAAGAACCGACGAGCAGGCAAAGAATCGACGAGCTGGCGAAGAACCGACGAGCAAGCGAAAAACCGAGAAAAAGGTATCGGGGTCAGCAGCAGGGTATCGGAGTCAAAGTTCGAATTGAGAAATTAGTTGATTAAGATTTAGAAAGAGAAGAAAAGAATTGGTTTCTATATATCAGTCAGCTTTTTCAAAGTATAGGATTTTTTAGGAGGAATCGTGAAATTAGATGATGTTATCAAAAGAGTTGAGCAGCTTATTGAGATGGGCAAGAAGGTATTAGCAACACATAGAGAAGAAGGATTTGATTAACGCCATTGATTCAAAATGGAGACAGAGCAATGAATGCTGAAATAATTGATTCAATAAGACTTCAAGTCAGTGCGAAACTTGACTCTAAAAACAAGTCCCAATTTGGGCAGTTTATGACTTCATCAAAGATTGCCGATCATATGGCTAGTTTGTTTGATGAAAAAACACATAAACCCAAGTTGCTTGATTGTGGTGCTGGCATTGGTTCGTTGACACTCTCAGCCGCAAAAACTTTGCATGATATTCAATTCATTGAACTGTGGGAAATTGATCCAATCATGAGAACTTACCTTGAAAAAAATATCGTGAGTCTTGGTGTTCCATTTCGTATTCATACAGCCGATTTCATCCATAGTGCTGTTTCTTTTCTTCTTGAAAAAACAGGAGAGAGATTTACCCATGCCATTATCAATCCGCCCTATAAAAAGATAAGCAGCCATTCAGAGCATAAAAAAACACTTAGAAAAGTAGGCATTGAAACGGTTAATCTCTATTCTGCTTTTTTAGCTCTGACAATCATGTTGATGGAACAGAATGGACAGATAGTCGCCATTATTCCAAGGTCTTTTTGCAATGGTCTCTACTACAAACCCTTTAGAACGCAATTGCTTAAAGAATGCTCTATTGATCATATTCATATCTTTGAGAGCAGGAACAAAGCATTTAAAGATGATGATGTGTTACAAGAGAATATTATTATCAAACTCACCAAAGGCAAAGAGCAGTCTGATGTTGTTATCTCCTTGTCTCATGACCAACATTTTTCTGACTATCAAGAAAAAATTGTTAGCTTTAAGGATGTTGTCAAAGAAAAAGATAATGAACGGTTTATTCATATACCCGTTCATGAACAGGTTGTTTTAAATAGCCAATTATTCAGTGTTGGACTAAAAGAGCTTTCTATTAGTGTAAGCACTGGTGCTGTTGTTGATTTCAGAGTGAAAGAATATCTGAAACAAGAACCAGCGGAGAACACTGTTCCATTACTCTATCCTCATCATTTTGTGAATGGTGAACTCATTTATCCTAAGCAACACAAAAAACCCAATGCCTTGAGAGTTGCACCAGAAACTGAAAAATGGCTCATGCCCAGTGATGGTTTTTATGTCATCGTTAAACGATTTTCAGCAAAGGAAGAAAAAAAGCGCGTTGTAGCTTACCTATTCAACCCAAATGAAATAAAGGCAACCAAGATAGGCTTTGAAAATCACTGGAATGTTTTTCACTCAAACAAACATGGTATAGATGAAACACTGGCAAGAGGATTAGCTTGTTTCTTGAACTCAACCGGGTTTGATAACTGTTTTCGGGTTTTTTCAGGACATACCCAAGTAAATGCGACAGACCTGAAAAATATGCAGTATCCAAATTTTGATGTATTGGATAAGCTTGGTCATCAATATCATCCAACAATGACTCAACAACAGATTGATGAACTTGTCGCGGGTATAAAAGAATGAATAATCAAGAACAAAAACTTAAACAAGCATACGATATTTTGGTTGATCTTGGTTTACCCAGACAACAATTAAATGAGCGAACTGCCCTTTGCCTGTTGTGTTTGCTGAACATGACACCCGACAAAGAATGGAGCGACTCAACAAATCCATTGGTAGGAATTACACCAATCATGGATTGGAGTCGTGAACATTACGAAAAGAACTATGCACCAAATACACGCGAAACATTCCGTAGACAATCCATGCACCAATTCATTGAGGCTGGTTTTTGTTTGTATAATCCTGATAAACCTGATAGACCTGTAAATAGTCCAAAAGCTGTTTATCAGATAGAGCCTAACTTGTTTCAAGTTCTGCGAGCATATGGCACAACAGACTATCCAAGATTGTTGAAAGCATTCTTAAACGAGAGGCAAACTCTTGCCAAAAAGTATGCCAGAGAACGAGACATGTATATGATTCCAGTCAAACTTAAAGATGGCAAAGAAATCAAGCTATCAGCGGGTGAACATTCTGAACTCATTAAGAATATCGTAGAAGACTTTGCAAGCCGTTTTGCACCTGGTGGAGAGTTGGTTTATGTGGGCGACACAGGCGACAAACATGGATACTTTGATACTTTTTTTTAAAAAGACTGGGTGTTGAGCTTAACAATCATGGTAAGTTGCCAGATGTGGTTATCTATTTCACTGAAAAGAACTGGCTATTACTCATTGAATCCGTAACCAGTCATGGACCTGTTGATGCAAAACGGTATGATGAACTTTCCAAGTTATTCAAAGATTGCACCGCTGGATTAGTTTTTATTTCAGCATTTCCAACAAGAAAAGTATTTATAAAATATCAGGAAGTTATTGCTTGGGAAACTGAGGTTTGGATTGCCGATGCGCCAACTCACATGATTCATTTTAATGGTTCAAGATTTCTCGGACCTTATTTTGAAGGTTAACGCGATAAGGCTTAATTGGGGAAAGAAGGAAAGAAGGGGACACTCTTTATAAGTCTTTAAGTTAGAAATAGTTACAGAAGACTATTGGCAGTCAGTAAGAAATAAGATAGTTTGGCAAGCCAGAAGAAAAGAGGTCAGGCATGAAATAATAAAAATAGAGAAAGTCTAACAAGAAAAATGAACCTGACAAGGAGCAGGTTATTTTTATGGTTAGGTGATATATCGGCGTAATTAAGAGTCACAACATAGGGGGGGCATTGCAATGAGCAGCACAATTGCGTTACTACATGGCGAGTCAGTCGTTACTAATTTAGACAACGGTGTTCTCACGCTAACAACAAAACGAGTTCGTTATAACTCTGTTGTTTGGGGCAGGTCTTACCTGATCAGTATTACTCTATGCAAATTTTTTATTGACATAGACTAAAATCTCTGGTAAAATATTCTCAGAATGGTTCAAAGGGTCAGCTATATCCAAAATGTCCAAAAGGCAAATTTTTACAGGTTAATATTAGAAAGATGGCATTTCAAAGAAACGAATTCAACAATTTTTTCAAAGTACTTAAAATAGTTCAAGGATCCTATCCTGCAGAACGGGCAATTGCTGAGAACTTCATCCTTGAAGAGCGACTGACACAAACCCGAGAGGAGAGTTATGCGAATTATATTATATCAACTCAAGATTTGGATTCTTGGAGCGAAGGGCACGAAAACTATGTTTCCAGCAAGATAAAGATAAAACTGCCTCAAGGTCAAGGGATACCTGAAACATTCAGTGATTTAAACAACCCTAATTTGCTGTCGGAGATAGATGAAGATCAATTTCTTGTCAGAGTAGAAAATCTTGATGAGTGTGCTAAAAGACTGAAATCCGATTATGATATAACTTCACTATCAGACTCCTTTATGAAGTTTCTTAAATATCCTCCAGACCCTAAAGCTATCGATATTGTCGAAAAATTCCTATCGGATTATAACAAATACCGAGATTTACATCCAACATTCGTCGGATTTTGGGATGAGGTAAAAGACATTTTAAGCGGGAATGATGATCGCTGGGCCAATAAACTGCGAGACCGTTTTGGACTTGGGCATTTTGACCCTGCAAATGGAAGTCCAATTCCGGTACTGCTCTTGCGTTATAGGGTTGCTGATGTGGTTGCCTCAAAGCCTGCTGAACATAACTTTGCTGCCATCCCGACTGTTTTAGATGGCGGGATGAGTTCATCTTTCTGTCCCACACCTCAAGGCTGGACCGAAGGACAAACCTTAAACTTAACATCCGGCAGAGAAAGCGATTATGCCTTTAACTGTGAAATACTTCATAGATATATTGAATATAAAAGATCTTATATTTATCGCTTCGGATGGATCACAGAATCTCCCGGCAAAACCTGCGAGGAAGCTCGTCAGATACATTTGAAGTATCTGCAAGATGACTTCAAATTTTTCAAGCAGTTATAGCTAAAAGAGGTATATAAACTATAATGGAAAATAATTTATCTCCCGTTGAAAAATGGCAGGCGAACTTCGAGCAACAACCCTCTGAGGCATTGGACCGCCTGTTGATGGGCCGTGCCTACATGGGATGGCTTAATAGAAATGATACGGATGAAATCCTTTATCGTCTGTTCCATATGGCAGACAAAAATCGTCTAATCGCGTTGGACAAAGCGATGCAGAGTTGGTTCATAAGGTATTGGGAGTCTGTGCCGTCATCTATCTCGGCCTCGCGATGGGATGAAATTCTGCAAAACGCCTTTTCAACTGTTATTCGGCTGAATCTGCAAGAGACGCAGGATTGGTTATTAAAAAATTATAGCCGGGCACGGGTATGGCTGCGAAGTTTGTACCTTTGTCCCGCTGGAGATCCCGAAGCTGATCTGCTAAGAACTCTGGCACTTTGTCAACACAATCAGGGCTTACTATCACTCTGGATGAGACTCTGCCGACTGGAGGAGGATAGACCCCTGCATTTTGCCTCTATGGGGCTGTTGGGGTTGCGAAAGTTGCCAGACGAAAATGGTAAGCCACCCGGCGGCTTACCTGAAGTTGTATTCAGTGGTATTGTAAATTTGGCCAATGTGATTGGCAAACAAGTGAGACCAGAAAAAGAGGGGAAAGAGTTTTGGTTTCTTGAGGTTCGGGCAATAATGGCACGCTATCCCCGCACCTCCCACTATTGGACGGAGCACTTCCTGCCACTCGTATCCTCTGAGCCAGACAGCACAGCGGCAAAATGGTTAGGCAAACTGATTCCCAAACTTAAAGCTGTGTTGGAAGGGCATCAACAATGGCCAAAAGCTACACAGTTTTTGCGACGCGTACCCTTGGAAGAAACCAACGATATGATTGCCATGCTAAAAAAGAAGGAATAATTGGGGACAGCGCCAATACTGTTCGGAATGATTTGGCATGATTCTTGCATGTAATCATTTTCAATCCAACTTCATGCTAAAGCAGTATTTTACCATAAAGTTTGGATTGTTAAATAT
>JAHIZN010000109.1 GCA_018814245.1 bacterium | reverse complement strand
GTTGCAGGCTGAATGAAAAGGGCTGTGGCTGTGCCGTAGGTTACATTCACGGTTGCCGTAGCTACAAGTCCACTGTAGATGGCGGTGATTGTCCATGTCCCTGCCTTGCCAGGTTGATAAACATTGGCAGTTATTGTGCCTGCCGGGTCGTTTGTGGTGAATGTTGTCTGGTTAGTAACCGTCCATGTGTTGCCGTTGCCATCCCTTGCCATACAGGTAAAGGCAACGGATTTATCGGCAGTAAGGCTATTCGTTGCCGGCTGGATGAAAATGGTGGCAGCGGTGCTAACCGTTACTACTACTTCATCCTGGGCAGTCCAGTCGTTGCTGTCGGTTACGGTCAAGGTATAGATAGTGGTTGTAGAGGGAGAGGCAATGGGATTGGCAATATTGGGCTGAGTAAGACCTGTGATTGGACTCCATGAGTAGTTATATGGTGGAGTGCCACCTGTAGCTAAGCCATTTAAGATAGTACCGGTTCCGGGATAGATATTAACATCAGTACCGGCATTGGCGAGCAAAGGATTGGGTAAAGGCACCTGAGCCATGGCATAACCAATCCTTAAATTGCTTCCATCATAACCTGTATAAAACATACGATATAGCTTGCCGTCATAGATTATATTCGGAGCACTTACCACGGCATCATCCCAGTAATCATTTGCTCCCAAATTCAACACAGGATTGGACTCATCCTTGTGCCACACCACACCGTCAGTACTTGTAGCATAACCAACCCTCATCTTGTCACCATCATAGCCGGTATAAAATAGATGATACAATATTCCATCCCATAACACAGAGGGGCTGCTTACCCCAACATAATCCCAATCATCATTTGCCCCCAGGTTCAGCACCGAATTTGTGCCGTACTTATTCCAGTCCATACCATCAGTACTTGTGGCATAGCCAATCCTCATATTGCTTCCATCGTAGCCAGTGAACCACATCCGATACAATCCATCGAAGTATAGCACGCTCGGACCACTTACCCCGGCATCATCCCATGAACCATTTATGCCCAGATCAAGCACCGAGTTTATGGTATGCTTGTGCCAGTCTACACCATCAGTGCTGGTGGCATAACCAATTTTCATATTGCTCCCATCATATCCGGTGAACCACATCCGATATAATGCCCCATCATAGACCACGCTCGGCTGAGAGACAAAATCCCTATCCCATTCACCATCCGAACCATCTGTCAACACAGGATTGGACGGATATTCCTCCCAGACCACACCATCTGTGCTTTTTGCGTAGTTGATGCCATTATCAGTAACATACCAGGCATGATACTTATCCCCATTAAATAAGACAGATGGATGAGAGGTATCGGTGCCGAGATTAAGATTGGCAGGATATTTTACCCATTCTACCTGTGAATTTAAGTAAGCAGGGGATGGTCTCTCTCCGATGGCATAGCCGATTTTCATCTTGCTTCCATCATAACCCGTGTACCACATACGATACAATATTCCATCATACAGCACAGAGGGGCTCATCACCCCGGCATTATCCCAAAAGTCAGTTGCTCCCAGATTCAACACAGGATTGGACTCATCCTTGTGCCACGCCACACCATCAGTACTTGTGGCATAGCCAATTCTCATATTGTTACCATCATAGCCGGTATAGCACATATGATATACTGTTCCATCAAACACTACCGCAGCACCACTTACCCCGGTGTCATCCAATGAATCACTTACGCCCAAATCCAGCACTGGTCCTGCGGTATGCTTGTTCCACACCACACCGTCAGTACTGGTGGCATAGCCAACCCTCATATTGCTCCCATCATAACCCGTATACCACATCCGATATACTGTTCCGTCAGACACCACAGCAGCACCACTTACCCCGTTGCCATCCAATGAATCACTTACGCCCAAATCCAGCACTGGTCCTGCGGTATACTTGTTCCATACCACACCATCAGTGCTGGTGGCATAGCCAATTCTAAGATTGCTCCCATCATATCCCGTGAACCACATCCGATATAATGCCCCATCATAAACCACGCTTGGCTGAGAGACAAAATCCCCATCCCAATCACCATCGCCACCATCTGTCAACACAGGATTGGACGGGTATTCCTCCCATATCACACCATCAGTGCTTTTTGCATAGCTGATATTGTTATTATTGACATACCATAAATGATACTTATTATTAGCTAACAGCACGCATGGATGGGAAACAGAGGCACCATTGTCAAGGTTAAGATGGGTAGGATATTTCACCCAGGAAATCTCCTGAGCCATACTCACTTGCGAAATAAGGACTAATATAGTTAAAAAGATCCATTGTTTCATGATGAAACTCCTTTCGTCGTAATGGGTCAATTACTGTGGAGAGAAAGAGGGGGCAGCATCTCCGTAGGGGCGAACCTATGTGTTCGCCCTTTGTCTGTTCCCCGCAGGTCGATTGCGGTATTGGATCAGGGCAGACACACCTTGAATCGTGAATCTCGAATCTTGAATCGCGAATCTGAAGAAATCCTGCTGACTATTTATCAGGGCAGACACGCAGGTCTGCCCCTACCACCATTACATGCCTTCGTGGTTAATCCGTTCCTCTCCCTACCTGCAAATCCCCATCTTCTTTACTGCCATAAAATTACCTGCCTTGAAGATATAGAGATAAATTCCGCTGGCAACCCTTTCACCTGATTGGTTACAGCCATCCCAGTAAGCCGCTTTGCTGCTATCCACATAGCTTCCCGCTGGTTTCATACCCAGATCCAATTCCCGCACCAACTCACCTGCGATATTGTAAATCCTTATCTCTACCGCAGAGTCTTCTGATAATTCGTAAGGCATCCAGACACCTGTCTGGAATGGGTTTGGATAGCAAGGTAACAGCCTTGTCTCTCCGGATAATGGAATTGCCCTCTCAATTCGCTCTGCTTTTATCTCAAATTTACGCTCTGTAATGCGCGAGTCTGAAATAAATTCCACCTTGCTCATCTGCCGCATATCCTGCCATGTTGTCTTGCCAACCTCCCTGAAGGAGAGCATAATATCAGATGGCACCTGCCGTATCGATTTTTCCCAGAAAATAGTCATTGGGGCATTTGGCTTGTCTGTATAAACGGTTAGTTGCCAAGTGCGTTGTTCACCGATATTCATCGCTGGTTGATAATCCTGATTATACGACCCTGCGGCTTCTCCCCAGTTGCTATGCTCAAAATAACCTGCCACGGTTTGCCCCATTACAGGTGGTTCTGTGCTGTCAAAAGCATCCTGCCCAAACATTGCCTCTTGATTTGTCCCTAAGATAGTGCTTCTGTCTGAGGCACCATCTAAAAACACCTCTGCACAAAGGGTAAATTGAGGCAACGATCGCTGAGATAGGGGACTATTTAATCGTGGTGCCCGCGGCAGCTTAAGGTAGGCAGGCGTCTCTACTGTCGCTGTGCCTATACCTTGCGGGGCTGGAATGACAAGCGTTATATCCGGCTTTTTAGTTTTCAGCCAATATCCCTCCCATGGCTCTAATTTAGAGCTGTTTGTTACTGCCGCATAACTGTCTGATATAGGCGCCTCACTCATATATGCCTCGTCTTTGGTCACAATATCCCAGCGGTAGAGTGTGCCTTCTATCAAGCCATCAGCAACTGCCTCATCAAACAAGACAGTAGAAGTCCCCTCTTTAACCTCTAAATCCGCTACATTCACGGGTAGAATAAATGGATTACCGATTGCCTGCCAGCCGGCGGTATTTAATTCCAGCAGCATATCGTTGAAATTAGATGCCCCACCCACATCTACCTCTATATCCTTCTCAAGCCGTGTCCAGTAACCATACCTTGTTTGCAGCGATACCTCACCAATATCAAAGGGGTAGATTTTATAGCCGCCAAGTTTGGTTTTATACTCGTAGAGCTTGAATGGGTCAATATCATCCCCCAGATTCACGAATGGTTCTGCTCGTTGCGGTGTAACAGGTGCAGAGAAGAACTTCCAGCCCGATGAGCCTTTCTTAAAGCTCTTTGCAACAAAATTTTCCTTTTGCACATCAAGCCGAAAATATCGTGTTAACTCACCCTTGTTGACATAACTGTAAATCTCTGTCAGCTCCGGGTCACCGGTTTGCTGATTGGTATTTACCTGGGTTGGGTCAAGCGAGATATTATTAGTAACATTGCCCTGGCTATCAAACTCTACCAGACGCATAACCTGATATTGTCGGGTAGTTTTGGTTAGCAGTAGTGACGGTTGCCAGCTCAGGGTTACAGTCGCATACTTCTCGACATTATCAATCACAAAAAACCAATGGTGTGATAATCTGCCGTCTGCCGGGCGAATATTACGGTCAAACTCTTGTCTTTGCCTGTCTAAATAACTCAACCGCATCTGACCTGCCATCGCCGGCACAGACGGTGCATCCTTTTCATCCGTTCCATCTGAGGCACCATATTCTACCCCAGCCATATTATTCCCATCTAAGGAAATGCCATCCGTCATACTTAGCCCAATGGACCAGACCTGCTCAAAGGGCGCATCCTTGGTGCGGAAGGTCCACATAAAGGCATTATCCAAGGGATTACCGGCTAAATCATGAACACCTCGTTCAATCGTCGTTGTTGTGCCAACAGTCTTTTCCACATCGGTTTTAATCTCAACCCGATAAGCCATAAGGCTTAAACGGCACAATCGGCACAAAGGTAGCCTTACGCAGAGCCGGGGAGTAAGAGACATAACCGGCAACCTTTTCGTTGTTGTTCAATAAGTCCATCACATAGAAGGTGCGGTCGGTAAAGTCTGATGCCCGCATATCATCGGTGAACAAGACACTCAATTCTCCCCGATAGATTCGTTCTGCCTCACTTGCCTGATAATCCGGGATGCTGGTCAAGACTGACGGTTTACTTTCATCCACCAAAAAAACCACATCCGGCGGGTCCAAATCCGTATTGGGCTTGGTTGCCTTATCCGTAGCTACAGCACGCAAGCTATACTCACCCACACCAAGCAACTTAATCTCAGCCTCGGTCCAGTTAAAGGTAAATTCCCTTCGCGGCGGCACACGGTCAAGATACTCAAACAGGGTTACTACGGCGGTGTTTGTCCCCTCCCATTTCATCCAGGACAGGTTTCGCCAGGGCTCCCAGACACCGTCAGGCTGTTTGGTACGAATCTGGAGTTGGATGGTAGCTATATCCATATCACAAGAAACAACCTGAATCTTGAATGGGTCCTCCGAAGGAAATAGTGCCGGGCTAATCCGTTCTCCGGCATAAGGTTCAGTGATGACTGCCCGCGGGGCACGCAGGTCGGCAAATTTGGGTTTCAGGATTAACGAACGGCCAATTTGCTGATCACTGCTCTCCGCAACCATGATTTCCACTTCATATTCCTTCTTCTCACTATTGTCTAAGTCACACTTCGGTGGAGATATGCACACATCAACAATAGCTGTATTCAGTTCCGAATCAAGCCCAATCCCAAAAGGCCCCCAGTATCCGTTGAATTCTATATAGGCATGGTCAGGATTCATTGTGGGCAGGCTGAACAACTCGAAATCGAAACGGAAGGCATCCAGATTCCTCATACCTGTATACTCAACCTTGACCTTATAATGAGCGCCATCGTAATAATCAAACAACTCACTTGCATCCGGCTCCTCAAGGAGTGCTAAGGTGATATCTATCCCTTTGTTTGTCCCTTTCTCCCACGGATCAGAACTTATGCTGCCTGCATCCTGAAAAAAGATGGGTGTCCCCCACTTCGGGTCAGCATAGACGCGGGTGCTGTAGTTGTCTCCAATATCATCATCATGGAGGACAAAACCCACGCTTTGTTCTGTGGATCGACCGCTTTCCCATGTAGAGCCATAACTTACACCACTATTGATACCTGCTGTTGAACCCAAAGTGAGATGTACTGATGCACCATTTCCAAAAAATTTAGCACCTATTTCAGTCTCAAACTCATGGCCCATTGCAGAACCTGTATCCACAGATATCTCCTGAGAATAGCTAACTGTATGGTCCTGAGAAATTGTGCGGGAATATTCAAAGGTTGGACCAGCGCTGAAGATAAGGGTCTCTGACTTTTTATCATCAAGGTCTCCCCCTTTATCCTTCTTAAAATCCTCAAAGGACTTGCCTTGCGTGAGGTAATCCTTGTTCCAGACATAGGCTAAGTTGTCATTCAGCAAGGTGTCCCATGTTGTCTTGGCATCTTCCAGTTTCTTTTTTTCTTTAGTCAGTTTCTTATATTTATCTGTTCCTGTCCCATTGGTGCTCTCCTCCTCATCAAGGTCTTGCTTCAGGTCAGCAATAGTACTTGAAAGGTCATTGATGACATTCTCTACATCCCTGATGGTGTAGAGATACTGATTTGTTCTATCTAAGATGTCATAGGTCTCGATTGTTTCTGTAGTCAGTTCCCATGTCTCTGTCTCTGTAGCAAACTTAAGACCCAGACGGTATTTGGTCTGCAAACCCAGGGTCCAGCCCTCACCATAGTAGACATCGCCCTTGCCGGGACCCAAAAGGTCAGGCAATGTATCTCCAGAGGGTGTCTCTAAGTGCCGCTTGGGACTAACCTCGTATTGGACAAAGGTATTGTTGCCACAGGCGTTTCGTGCTATAGCCTTGGCTCCCAATTTAATGAATTGTAACGCATAACCAACAGGTCCCAGAGCAACAATACCTGCCCCTGTCAGACCTTCAAGTGCCGCTCCCCAGATAAAATGCACCAGCGTGGAATCGGAATTTTGGTAGCCCAGCAGTCCCTTATACTTATTATCATCACTATACGGATCCCCATTTATCTCTCTCTCATTACTCCAGGGCGAGGGATAGACCGGTATCTCCTCATCCTTGATTTTAATATCCATGCCAAAGATGATACCCTTCATACTCATAGAGTCGTCTAAGAAGGAATAGCTGCCATCGCCTGGCGGGTCGTGAAGCACAGTATAATTTATAGTGGGGATAGAGACGATTTTAGCGGCACTGCCTTCAAGCACATCACCCAGGACTATCACCGTATCTGTTACTTTATCACTATCCGTATAACCATCCTTTATCGCCCGGAATTTGATTGTTTTCGTCCCGGCAAGCGGTGGGTCATCAGTCGTCTTCTTGGGCAGACCAGCGGTCATTTTATACTCTCCCTCTTCACCATTAACAGGGGATTCCTCCTCTTCTGGTGGGTCTGGTGTCATCATGCTTACCTCATCAGTAACAAAGAGGGTAAAATCCTCTACCGGATGCCCATTTGAGGTTGCCTTGATAGTATAATTATGGATTCGTGGTTCTGGAGGATAGTAATACGCATACCCTTCAGGGTTATCTTCAGGCTTCAGACCAAATTGTTCTAAGAATTCATCAGGCACATCAAGAAGTTTGGGTCTTGGGCTGATAGTAATTTCAATCTTACTGGGAATGGTCATCTTTACTGCCTCATCACCGGCGGTTATGTCCACCTCTTTCTCTTCAGGAGAAGCCCCCTGCACCTTTACCGTGTATATGCCAGGATTCAGGGTAACCACAAACTTGCCGTCTGCCTCATCCGACACCCCTTCTGCCTGACCATTATCACCACTGATAGTTACGGTTTGGCTGGCGATTTTATATCCACCGGAATCCTCAACAAATACAGTCAATTTGCGGGTAGTGTAATCAATAAAATCAATATCGCCTCTGGCAGAGGAAATGGTAACTAATTGGGTCTTTACATCATAGTCTGGGGTTTCTTTTTTGATGCGGATGTCTCTACCCGACCTTTCAGCTAAAAATGAGTATTGTCCGGCAAAGAGCGGAATACTGTAATTAACACCTGTGGCTGAGAGCGATTTGTCACTGGGTAGAGATTCAATAAGACCGCTGCCGCCTGCAGACTGGGCTTTAACCTTAACACCTTCTACCAGCACATCCATCCCGTTCTTCTGAATACTGTAAATGATTCTACCACCCACAGGATACACGCTAATATCTACAAAGTCCATGGCTAACTGGTTGGGTGCGTCAAGGGTAATCTCTGTTGCTTTGATGTTAGGACTTTGAAACTCGTGGGCATTATCCCCCTCACCCTTGGTCGCTCTAATCCGATAACTGCCAAGTGGAATATGCTCAAAGACATAAGAACCATTCTCATCGGTTAATGTCCAGATACTGCCATCATCATTGGTATGGAGTCTTGCGTCCAAGCCGGCAATCTGAGCCAGAACATCTTTATCCACATGGCTTGAAGAAAGCGTTAATCTTACCTCTTTAACAGGTGTACGCAGATCAGCGGCACGCACAAAGCCTGCAATCTTACCGTCAATCACATTCACCTCGGCTGTCTTTAGAGAACTCCATTTACCGTATTCTGATTTGACCTTCAGGCTGATGGTATATTTCCCTGCCGTATCAAAGGTACAGGTTGGATTATAAATGGTTGCCGTGCCATAATTCCCAAAGCTCCAGTCCCATGTATCAATATGTCCAATATCATCATCTTCAACAAAATCCGGGTTATTCCCGCTAAACTGGATGGGTGAGAAGTTACCGCCAGAGATACCGCCGCGATAGGGTTCCCCAGGCATAGCCGTTGGTTTACCGGCTTCAATCGTAGCTGTGGCTGTGGCTATATCAATCAGGACCAGGTTTTCTGCTGTCGTAACTCTTACCTCAGCCTCAAGACTGTATGTCCCACTCTCTGTCCAGGTATATTTTGCCTTGCCCTGTCCATCTGTCCCCATAGTTGTGCCATTAGACCATTGCATATTCCTGACATAATGCTCATTGGTAGCCACACCTGTTTCTGCCCCAAAGCCAAACAGCTTATTTATATTTCGGGCTGAATAGTTTGCCCGGTCATCACACTCTAATCTGAGTCGATGGTCGAGGTAGACCCGGAATAGTCCCTGATTACAGGTTACAGCAAACAGATGCCACTGGCTGTTATCAAGGCTGGGCTGGCTAACCATGTCAAGGGTTACACCATCATATTTAATCTGAATCTGGTCATTATACTCATCAAAATTGATAGAATACTGTTTTTTAGCTATATCTTCGTTAGTCGGTGTTGCTGTGGCAAAGGCATAGATGTAAAAGGCATCAGCCCCATTACCGCCGCCTGTCCAGAACTCACCGGCTACACTCCACTTATTATCCAATTGAAGGTTGGCATACTCTGCCTGTCCATTCTTGCTATTTGAGTTCGAGGTCTCCTCAATCCATGACCCCTTATCTGTGGCACTGCCCTTAAGGGTGTATGTTGTTTCGGTGCAGTTGGTTCGCCACTGATATTGATATGTGGCGCCGGGATACGCTGACTGGTTCATTACACAAGCAAGTTCAACAGCTTTGTTCGGTTTGCCTGTGTATGGACCCCTGGCATCCAGGACAGGAGTATCGTATACCCTCAGGCTGAATACCTTTTCATCGCTCTTAACGCCATAATTTGTTACTGCCTTACATCTAATGCTGCCGCTCAGGTTGGCACTATCCCATGTATGCACCACCACCTGACCTGTTGGCTGCTCTAATTCTATGGTCTGCCAGTCATTATCAAAGTCCCATATATATTTTGTAATAGTCTCAGCCGGTTCCGTAGAACCCTTTTGACCATCTGCCATCAGATAGACAGGTTCACCCTTAACACCTACATATTTGCCGTCATACCATGAAACAAGGGCATTATCAACGGCAGATTGCGGTGGTGTATTATTAATTGTGGGACGAATCCAGACGCGGATAGGAATATCCAGAGCATCTGAGTTTATTTCTTTATTGTTATTCATTTCACAGCTTTTACAATAAGCATTGTCAAGCTCGGAGGTTTGAAATGTATGTGATTTCTTGGGGTCAGACAGATTTCCAAAATTATCGGTTTCTATTTTCCATCTATATCCAGAGGCAGCAAGAGTTGCCCCGGGAAAGAAGGGTCCAGTAGCCTTTACCTCATATTGCACTGATTCTTCCTGAGCCACATTCACCTTGTCGTTAGACCCCTTTGGGGGACCGACAAACTTAAGTTGAGTTGTTTGATATGCCGTAGCCGAGACTACAACATCTACATCACCGCGTGTGGAGGTGAAAGAAATGGTGCCATTATAATTCCCGGTCCCACCAGTAGGCTCAAGCCATACCTCAATAGTCTGAATTCCACCACCAGCCAAAGCTCCTGAGACTTGCGAAAACTTTATCCAACCTTGAGGCGAACTTATTGACCATTTCAGCTTCGTCCCAGAATCCCCGGCATTTTTGAATTTGAGGATTTTCTTTATGGATTTATTATAAGCCTTTGTGGAATCATTCGCAGCCAGATAGACATTACCAAAATTAAATTTAAGCCCCTCCACCTTCAACCTTTATTGATGAGGTTACATCATTGAAATTATCATTAACTAAGGTTGAATCATCAGCTGTCCGAACCAGCGACCCTCCTGCGTAGTTTATATCCTTATACAAGGTTGCCTTGCACCCTGCAGGAACCTTTATTGACGAGACTACTGCTAAGTCATCATTAAAATTTAGGATTAAACATGTGTCGCTCCTGTCCCTCTGCAAATGCAGCTTATCCTTACCCACATCTTTGGGGAACAGAATTCTGATGGGAAATGCTGCAAAATAACAGAAGCATGTACCGCAAAATGATTAATAATTCAACAATTCATTAATTCAGCAATTGTCAATTGTTG
>JAHIZN010000108.1 GCA_018814245.1 bacterium | reverse complement strand
GTGCTGGTTCACCGTGAATCGTAATTTTCCATTCAATTGTTAAGCTACTTTTCTTGGGGTCATACTCAAGACCAAATCATGTCAATCTTGTTTACAGAGAAAGAATCACAAAGGGTGTAACTTCATAGATACAACCATGTTTCCTATAGATTACACCCTTTGCGATTCTTCCTCTTTTTGTTGCAATAGCTATTAGCTGACAAACTCCCAAATCGCTAACTTAAATTGAAGAAAATTATGATTTCGTCTGAAGCAGCACACCATCATACCTGTGGGCACAACTATTCTCAACTAATCTATTGTAACCACTGTGATAATGAGGCAGAATCCTTCTGCCCCGGCTGCTGGTGGGGTTACCACGGCTATGCAACTTCTGTTTTCCCTTCATTTCTCAGCTACATCCTGCTGCCACATTCATCCTATGTTTTGACATACCCTCTGTTTCTTTCCAATCCATCTGTTGGGGGACAATCAATCCGTGGACCTCCCGATGATTTAGCATAACTTCTTTAATTTACTTCTTCTGCGAAGGGTTTATCCTTCGCGGTGTTAAAAAAAATAATATCAAATTGGAGATATTTAGAAATGAAAAGGTATCTAAGAGGATTATTGTGCCTTTTTCTGCTCTCTGGCACTCAGGGGTTTGCTCAGGAAACTGAGGAGATGACAACTCCTGCCGCTCCACAGGGACTGCGTGGTGTGCCAAGTAATTTACCGGATATTAGTGTTACCGGTGATATAATGGGGTTGATAACCGGAGATAAAGAAAATAAAGACCGTAACACGATACATATCAGAGAGATAGAGTTGGCTTTTCAAGGATATATTTATCCTGAAATGCGAGCAGATGTCTTTCTGGCTATGCATCGGCATGGCGACCATGTGGAACCGGAGATTTGTGAAGCCTATGTCAGCTTTTTGCAGGTTATTGGAGGTTTAAGCCTGCAAATTGGTAAACCGCATATTAATTTTGGTAAACAAGGTGCACCAGCATCACAGGTCATATATTGACCAGCCGCAGGTTATTACCAATTTCTTCGGCGACCACGGACTGGTAGGTGAAGGGGGCAATCTGAGCTATATCCTACCTTTGCCCTTTTTTGCCCAGCTTGATATGGGCACATGGCGAATAGAGGGGCATCATCATGAGGAAGAGGAAGAGCCGGAAACAACCCAAGTGGTCGATGTAAATGGTGGTACCGTAACCGTAGCTATTCATGAGGAGCATGAACATAAAGAATTTGGGTTAAGGGATGAGGTCTATACCAGCAGATTATGGCTCTCTTTTCCACTTACCGATAAATCTGAGTTGGAAGTAGGAATGAGTTGCGCAAAGGGGAAGGGTGCTCATTACCAGGAGCATCTGGACAGGGCAAAGGTTTATGGGGTGGATGTGACTTACAATCTTTGGCCTTCCGCCCACAGCCGCTTGATTTTTCAGAGCGAATGGCTGCATCTGAAAAGGGAAGTCCCTCCCGGCACATTAAAAAGAGATGGCTTTTACGGCCTTCTCAACTACAAGTTTAATAAATACTGGGATGCGGGGTTAAGGTATGACTATGCCGAGAGTGCCTGTCCACCGGTTAATGAGTCCGGGGGTGAATCCTCAACATCTATTATTATCACCCGAAGCCTGACCGAGACGACTGCACTCAGAGCCCAGTATAAACACAACAGCCACGAAAAAAAGGATGAGGCATATCTTCAAATGTGCTTTGGCATAGGACCGCACAGCCATCCATTTCAATAAACTAAGGAGGTACAAAAGATGTTTCAACAAAAAAAAGGTAATCTGATGATAGCAGCCTGTCTGGGGATACTTTTGTTTGGTAGTATCTGTTCTGCAGAAAAGATACGGGTTGTAACCACAAGCAGTGATTTAGCGGATATGGTTAAGGTAGTTGGTAGTGATAAGGTTGAGGTGGTTAGTCTTTGCAGTGGTGTTCAGGATATGCATTCTGTAGAACCAAAGCCGAGTATGGTCATAAAGCTAAAGGCGGCAAACCTTGTAGTTAAGGTGGGTATGGACCTCGATATGTGGGTGGATGGCTTGATTGATGCTGCCAGAAACCCATCGATTAGGTATGGGGCTAAAGGGTATGTTGATGCCTCAGTTGGTATTGAGCGATTAGAGGTGCCCAAGGGGAAGATTGATGCCAGTATGGGTGATATTCACCTTTACGGCAATCCACACTATCAAACAGACCCAACCAATGCGATACCCATAACTAAAAATATCCTTGAGGGGCTGTGTCGAATAGCACCCAAAGAGGGTGAATATTTCAAGCATAATCGGGATGAATATCTCAAGAAACTTGAGGAAAGGATGGTTATCTGGGATAGAGAGATGGAAAAATTTAAGGGAAGTAATATTGTCACCTATCACAACTCCTGTCCATACCTTGCCATGAGGTTTGGATTGAATGTTGTTGGACATGTTGAGCCAAAACCTGGTATTCCACCCTCTCCAGCCTATCTTGCTTCACTCATCAATCTCATGAAGGAAAAGAAGGTAAAGGTCATTTTAGTAGAGCCTTATTTTCCATTAAAAGGTTGTGAAATGGTGGCAAAAAAGACCGGGGCAAAGGTGCTGATATTTCCTACATCGGTTGGTGGAGTAAAAGAAGTCAGGACATATCTGGAGTTGTTTGAATACAACATCAACCAGTTAGTCAAGGCTTTAGCTGAATAACCGGTAATTTGGGGTGCAGTGGCTTGCCGGTGCTTTCAAATAAAGCGAAGGCAAGCCTTTGCACTGTAATGGGATTAGTGATTGGTGGGAATTTGTTCGTAGTAACCCACTTTAGCTTTGTGAATTTAAGGCAAGTAACCGCATAAATGCGGTTATTACAAACGATGACCAACCCATTAATTCGCACTTAAAAGCATAGAGGAGGTAAAAAATGTTTGAATTAATGATATTGCCGTTTTTAATCTGTCTTATCCTTACTGGGATATACACCTATTTTGGGCTTCATGTAGTCCAAAGAGGGGTGATATTTGTTGATATTGCTTTAGCTCAGATGATAGCCTTAGGTGGTGCCTGTGCCTTGCTTTTGGGTATAGACTTGAATCAACCTCAAGTATATCTATTTGCGGTTGGTTTTGCCCTGCTTGGGGCAGTTATATTTACCATGACAAAAACCAAGCAGGCTCGAGTGCCTCAAGAAGCGATTATTGGCATTGTCTATGTAGTTTCTACGGCGGCGGCTATTCTGGTTCTAAATTATGTCCCTGAAGGCGCAGAGCATATCAAGGAGATGCTGGTTGGAGGCATACTTTTTGCTACACCAAAGGATGTCCTGCTTATATTTATTCTCTCACTCGTAGTTGGCTTGTTCCATCTACTCTACCGCGAGCGATTTCTATTGGTCTCCTTTTCTTCAGATTCTACCTGCAAGGGGGGAATTTCGATAAGGCTATGGGACTTCCTTTTTTACCTTACCTTTGGTTTGATAGTTACAGTCTCTGTCCGCATAGTAGTCGTGCTATTGATTTTTTCCTATCTAATCATTCCAGCAGTAGTCTCGATACTCTTAGCTAACGGCTTTGGGAAACGGCTGATAATCGGCTGGATAATTGGCATATTGGCAAGCATTATAGGATTGTATGCCTCCTGCGTTTTTGACTTTTCTACCGGTGCTTCGATTGTTTGCAGTTTTGGGTTAGTACTGGTGATAGTTACAGCGGCAAAAAAACTTTTGGTGAAGAGATAAAACATAAGCGTTCAGGTATCTGGTATCAGCCCTCAGCCAGAACCGGAAAAGAATCGAAATAGATGGATACAAAGGGACACATCCCATGTTTTCTAATGAATTCCTCCAAACATTTTAATTTTTTACTTGACTTGAGTGGTTTTTATAAGGTATAATATTCATTAGATAAGAAAGAGTAAGGTGCAAACTTTGAATATTGAATTTACAATAGTTCGGTAAGTCGGAAGAAAAGAAAAAGACAGCTGAGTAAAGCAATTGCCTAACCAGAAAAATGAACCTGACAAGGAGCAGGTTATTTTTATCGTTAGCCTTACAAGAGAGCGTAAGATATTACTCAGGCATTATGGTACAAAAAGGAGGTAACACATCTGGCACAGGGTGAAGACATAAAAGCTTCCTTTTGCCTTAATTTCATGGTCTTTACTGACGGCTGAACGCTTATAATATGGAGTGTGGTAGTTTACCACCGCTTTCGAGGTGTAAAACAAAAGAGGTATAAAATGAGAGAATTTGAAGAATGGGGAGAATCGGAGAAGAAAAAAAAATTATTGAGACAGTGCGTGGAAGCTATAAGAAAGATTGAACCATCAGCTAAAGTGATTCTTTATGGCTCAAGAGCAACAGGTAAATATTCTATTGATTCTGATTATGACCTCCTTGTCCTGAGTGATGATAATGTTAACCTTAAAAAAGAAGACATTTTCAGACAACAATTATTTCCTATAGAACTTGAAGAAGGATGTGTTGTTACTGTTAATGTTTATAATATAAATCAATGGAATACACCTTTGTATCAAGCCATGCCTTTTCATCAAAATGTTGAAAAAGATGGAGTGGTTTTATGAAAGAAGAAATAAAGACTTTAATTCTATACCGATTAGAGCGAGCAAAAGAATCTATTGACGAGGCTTTAATTCTTCTTGAAAAAGGATACACAAACACTACTGTTAATCGACTTTATTATGCCTGTTTCTATGCAGTTAGTGCTTTATTATTCACAAAGGGAATTTCTTCTTCTAAACATAGTGGTGTAAGAGGATTTTTTCATCAGTATTTTGTAAAACCTGGCACTATAGATGTAAAATCAGGGCACCTTTATGATAGATTATTCGATACTCGGCAAAAAGGGGATTATGCTGACCTGATTCGTTTTGATATCGCTGAAGTTCAACCATGGGTTGATGAAGTGCAAAAGTTTGTAATTAAAATTGAGGAGTTAATCAAAAAAGAGGATTTTTAAAATAATAAATATGGAGTGCGGTAGGTAATCGCGATTATTTGCTCCTGCTTTTTTGGGTGCGAGTGGTTTGTCGGCGTTTAGGTGAGATGATGGTGATAGTGTGCTGCTTCAGACGGAATCGTAATTTTCTTCTATTTAGTTAAGCTATAGTGTATAATTAGAATCGTGCGAGATTCGGTACTTATAGTCTTATCTAATTGGAGGGATATTATGGGTGAAAAGAAGAGAAAGAAATTTACGGCACAGGAAAAAGTAGGTATTTTGAAGCAGCATTTTGTAGAGAAGAAGGCAGTATCAGATCTATGTGATGAACATAGTGTTCATCCAACCATTTTTTATCGATGGCAACAGAAATTCTTTGAGAATGCTGCGTCTGTTTTTGAGGATAAAAAGGATAAACCAAGCGTTTTAATAATGAAAAAAGTTGCAGAACTGGAGAACAAGCTGGTACGCAAAAACGAGGTACTTTCTGAACTTATGGAAGAACATATTGCATTAAAAAAAAGTCTTGGGGAAAGCTGAATGAGATTTGGGTTACCCTTGATATACGAGATAGTGTGGTAGATTTTGTTAATTTCTGGTCTGTAAAAGCAGACATAACAGTACATCAATTTGTAGATTGGCTTGGCATTTCAGCAGCGAAATTCAACGAATGGAAAAAGCGATATGGGAAGGTAAATGAACATAATTGCTTGATTCCACGAAATAACTGGTTAGAGGAATGGGAAAAGAAGGCTATCCTTGATTTCCATGTGTTTCATCCTGATGAAGGTTATCGAAGGCTGACCTTTATGATGCTGGATGAAGATATTGTTGCGGTTAGTCCGTCAAGTGTATATCGAGTTTTATTTGATGCAAAGGTTATGCGTAAATGGGATCGTAAATGCAGTAAAAAAGGCACTGGTTTTATTCAACCCTTAAGATCCCATGAACATTGGCATATTGATGTATCATATATAAATATCTGCGGTACATTTTATTACTTATGTGCCATACTGGATGGATACAGCAGGTATATTGTGCACCTAAGAAATCCGCGAAAGTATGAAGGAAGGAGAGATTGAGATCATCATGGAGCGAGCTAAAGAGAAATATCCTGATGCTCGGCCACGGGTTATTTCGGACAATGGTCCACAATTTATAGCCAAAGATTTCAAGGAATATATTCGGATTAGCGGCATGACACATGTAAGAACATCTCCATTTTATCTACAAAGTAACTGGAAAATAGAGCGTTGGCACAAGACAGTAAAACACGAAAGTATTCGTCCCAATTGCCCCTTAAATGTAGAAGATGCACGGCGGATAGTAGAAGAATTTGTATTATATTACAATACAAAACGGTTGCATAGTGCCATAGGATATATTGTACCAAAAGATAAGCTGGAGGGACACGAACAAAAGATTTTTGCTGATCGAAATAGAAAGTTAATAGAAGCCCGAAAAAAACGAGCTGCGAAACAACAAAAAGTGGATTAAAAGAAAAAATACAATAAATATTAATTGACTAAAAGGGGGTGACGGTTTATACTGTATTTGTCTGATGAAATGGAAACAGGTTCTGATTGGGGATAACCGGATGAGTTGGTGATGGATTATCGTCGTGAGAGGCAGAGGGATCAATACTCCCCACCAGCTAAATAGGGTAATTAACAATCTGCATGTATGCTCGCACAGGCAGAGCAAAGGACAACCCAGTCTAATTATTTACACCCTTTGCCTTTTCCTTCTGTGTCTGAAAAAACATCGGAATCTGGGACAAAAACATAGGGGAAAGTAGCTTAACAATCGAATGGAAAATTACGATTCACG
>JAHIZN010000107.1 GCA_018814245.1 bacterium | reverse complement strand
CTTATCCCCTTAGGAATGATAACCCTGTAATCTTCCCTTCGATTTTAAGGCATTGATTATATTATTATCCCCATATCTCATGTCATATCTCCATATCCCCCTTCTTACACTTTTAATGTTATAGCCTGAACGATTACAAAAAATTAATGTCGTACTCTATTGTCTGCAGTAGATTTTTTCTGTGAACTGTGACAACTTTATTTTATGGTTTTGAGCTGACAGCTGATAAACTGTCAGGTAATAGTTAAAGAAGGGCAGACACAGGGGTCTGCCCCTACATGATAGGAGGAATGAGATTGGAACCAGTTAAGTTATTTGATATACCTGAACAAAAACAAAAGATTGCTTTTGACTCTTTGTTTGAACAAAAAACCGAAGGATTGATGAATTTTTCTTCCATATCCATTGGGATAGCCTCCCCGGAGAAGATCAGGTCATGGTCATTTGGTAAGGTGAAGAAGCCGGAAACAATCAATTATAGAACCTTCAGACCAGAGAGGGATGGGCTTTTTTGTGAGAAAATATTTGGACCGACTAAGGACTGGGAATGTTTTTGTGGGAAATACAAGAGTATTCGGTATAAGGGCGTAATTTGCGACAGATGTGGGGTAGAGGTTACCCGCTCTGAGGTAAGACGACATCGAATGGGGCATATTGAGCTGGTCTGTCCTGTTTCTCATATCTGGTATTTTAAGAGGGTTCCGTCTCAAATGGCGTTGCTGTTAGATGTTACGGTAAAGAACCTGGAGATGGTTCTTTATTTTGAGGGTTATATTGTCCTATCTCCGGGTGATACCCCGTTGGCAGTATGTGATGTGCTCACTGAGGACGAATATCGTGGGTATAGAGAGAAATATGGGGACAAATTTAAGGTAGGTATGGGTGCTGAGGCTGTTAAGGAGTTATTAAAAGGGATTAATACAGAAGAATTAGCCAAAGAATTACGCAAGGGTATGAAGGATGAAACCTCTGCCCAGAAACGCAAACGAATTGTTAAAAGATTGGAGCTGATAGAATCATTTTGTCATTCAGATAATAAACCTGAATATATGATTCTGGATGTTATTGCGGTTATTCCACCCGAACTGCGGCCAATGGTTCAATTGGATGGTGGACGATTTGCTACCTCAGACTTGAATGATCTGTATCGCCGGGTAATTAATAGAAATAATAGATTAGAGCGGCTAATGGAATTAAGGGCTCCGGAGATCATTATTCGTAATGAAAAAAGGATGCTACAGGAGGCAGTGGATGCCCTGTTTGATAATGGTCGTCGTGGAAGGCCTGTAAGAGGGTCAGGGAATAGACCATTAAAGTCTTTGTCAGATATACTTAAGGGTAAACAAGGCAGATTTAGACAAAATCTGCTCGGTAAACGAGTAGATTACTCAGGTCGTTCCGTGATTGTGGTTGATCCTACCCTGAAACTTCATCAGTGCGGCTTGCCGAAAAAGATGGCGTTAGAATTATTTAAGCCGTTTATTATGAGGCAGTTAGTGGCAAATGGATTTGCTCATAATATCAAGAATGCTAAAAGAATGGTTGAAAAGGAAAGACATGAGGTATGGGATGTTTTAGAAAAGGTTATTGCTGGTCATCCCATAATGCTGAATCGTGCCCCCACTCTCCATCGGGCAGGGATTCAATCATTTGAACCTGTTTTGGTTGAAGGGGATGCTCTTAAGCTCCATCCATTAGTTTGTACTGCCTTTAATGCTGACTTTGATGGTGATCAGATGGCTGTCCATGTGCCGCTTTCTATAGAGTCACAGATTGAATGCAGGATTTTGATGCTGGCTGCGTATAATTTGCTTTCTCCAGCTAATGGCAAGCCTATTGTAACGCCAACACAAGATATTGTGCTTGGCATCTATTGTTTGACAAAGGCAGGAATAAGGGATGGAGATAAGTTCTTTGCAGATTCTAACGAGGCTCTTATGTCTTTTAATTGTGGGTATATTAAACTAAATACCATAGTTATAGTCAGGATTAATGGACAAAGATTGGAGACTACAGTTGGAAGGCTCATATTTAATGAAATTTTGCCTGAAGATATGGAATTTGTAAACGAAAAGATAGATAAAAAGCTGTTGAGCAAAATAATAGCTGAAGTTTATCGAAAACATAGTATTTGCAAAACAGGTGAAGTGTTGGATGCGATTAAAACCCTTGGTTTTGAGTATGCAACCAAGTATGGAATATCTATTGGGATAAAAGATATTCTTGTGCCTGATGAAAAGGAAATACTTGTTTCAAAAAATAGAAAATTCGTTGAGGAAATCATTGGTCAGCATCAGATGGGCGTGATTACAGAAGAAGAGAGGTATAATAAAACAATTGACCTCTGGACAACTGCGGGTGAAGAGATTTCCAATATCATGTTTGAAAAATTGAGCCGTGATGCAAATGGGTTTAATCCTGTCTATCTGATGATTGATTCCGGTGCTCGTGGAAGCAAACAACAGGTAAGACAGTTGGCTGGAATGAGAGGATTGATGGCAAAGCCCTCAGGAGAGATCATAGAGCTTCCCATTACCTCTAATTTCCGGGAAGGACTGACCATATTAGAGTATTTCATCTCAACCCATGGAGCAAGAAAAGGGTTGGCTGATACTGCCTTAAAAACAGCTGATGCCGGATATCTTACCAGACGATTGGTTGATGTGTCTCAGGATGTGATTATTACCATCAATGATTGTAATACGATGAATGGGGTGATTATTGAGGCATTAATGGAAGGGGATGAGGTGATTGAAACATTAGGGGAACGAGTCCTTGGAAGGGTAACACTTGAGGATGTAATTAACCCTATGACCGGAGAGGTTCTTATTAAGGCAAATGAGGAAATAGATGAGGCTGCTGTCCTGATTATGGAGGATGCAGATGTTGAAAAGGTAAGGATAAGAACAGTTCTTACCTGTGAGGCAAGAAAGGGTGTGTGTGCCAGATGTTATGGTCGAAACCTTGCTTCTGGTAGATTGGTTGATCTGGGAGAGGCTGTGGGAATTATTGCTGCTCAGAGTATTGGGGAACCGGGTACACAGCTGACCATGAGAACATTCCATATCGGTGGTACTGCTTATCGTCAGGTTGAGGAAAGGGAGATTAATCTTCCCTATGCTGTAGAGATAGTTGACTTGCCAAAGCGGCTTATTCAGCTTGATGATGGCTCCTCAATTGCTCATAGGCAGGGTGGATTGACCATAAGGAAGATAATTGCTGAATATAATCCTGAACCGGGTTTTGTTCCGGTTGTATTTGATGGATTATGGGTAAATATTGGAGACAGACTTGCTACTGTGTCGGGTGAAAATGGTGAAACAAAGCCTGTGCTTTCATCGACATCAGGGATTGTCAGGATAACAGATGATGGAAAGATTTGTGTTGTTGCCCGTGAGAGGGTAATCCCGGTAAAAACAGGAACGCACATATTCCATGGAAAGGGTGATATTGTTCCCAAAAATACAATGATTGCTGAATTTGATCCATATAATGAGTTAATTCTGTCAGATACTGCAGGGGTAATACAATACAAGGATATTGTACCGGACAGGACACTTTGTGAGGAATTTGATTCTAATACTGGTCTTTATCGAAAGGTAATCGTTGAAGACCGTGATGCACAACTTCAGCCTACGCTGACTATATTGCTTGATGGAGTAATTGTTGCTACCTATATTATTCCCAATGGGGCACGATTGGTGGTAAATGATGGGGAGACTATTTCAGCAGGTGATATCTTGGCTAAGTTTCCTCAGGAATTGATAAAAACAAAGGATATTACAGGGGGACTTCCAAGGGTAGCAGAACTATTTGAGGCAAGAAGGCCGAAGAATGCGGCTATTGTAGCAGAGATTGATGGTGTAGTCAGATTTAAGGAGATAGGAGAAGGAAAGAGAACTATTAGCGTTGTTAATGATAGCACTGGTGATGCGAGAGATTATGATATCTCATTAGGTAAACACATGAAGGTGCATGATGGTGATATCATCCGGGCTGGTGATCAATTAACAGATGGTGATATCGAGCCGCATGATATTTTGCGAATTAAGGGTGACAGAAGTCTCCAGGAATACTTAGTGAATGAGATCCAGGAGGTATACAGATTACAGGGCGTAGATATAAATGATAAGCATATTGAGGTTATCATCAGACAAATGTTACGCAAGGTGGAAGTGGTTGAACATGGTGATACAAATCTCCTTGTTGGTGAACATGTGGATAAATTTGTTTTTGCAGATGAGAATAAGAAAACAATGGATATGGGTGGACAACCAGCTAAATCCAAACCGATATTTCTCGGTGTAACCAAAGCATCTCTTGGTACAGACAGCTTTATTTCAGCGGCATCATTCCAGGAAACAACAAGGATACTGACTGAGGCAGCTATTTGTGGGATGTCTGATGACTTGAGCGGATTAAAAGAAAATGTGGTTATTGGACGGCTTGTTCCTGCTGGTACAGGATTAAAAATCCATCAAATGATAAAACTTGAATGCAAACAAGATGAGATTGTTAATAATGATGTAGCAACTGTTCAACCAGAAAGCATAGAAAGTCCGGAAAGCAATGAGATTTTTGTGGAGACAAAAGATTAGGATGATGAGAAAATAGAATCAGAGACAGCAGAAACATCGGAAACATCAGAAACAATTGAGAGTGTTTTGGAGTAACTACTTCGACTATACTCCGGATATGTAAAAAGAGATGAAAAATAGTAGGGGCGGTTCATGAACCGCCCCTATTGTTTTTTTTACCAGGTTTGACAGATTCACATAAAGAAAACATTCCGCCTGTGCGGTTGTTGCATTAAGCCGCAGAAGTGTAACGATAGTACGCAAATACAGAGGAAGAGCCCCAAAGGGTGTAAATTAAAGGTAACCGTTCAGGTAGTGTAAGAAAAGGAGATGTGGGGGATTATGGAGGAGATAAGGAGATATAGGGATTAGAAAAATATGAGGATAATACAACTTATCCCCTTAGGAATGATAACCCTGTAATCT
>JAHIZN010000106.1 GCA_018814245.1 bacterium | reverse complement strand
GTGATATTTATGCCCTAAATAGGTTGACCAGAAAAACCTGTTTCTCTGGTTTTGAATATGGAATATGACAAATATCACTCACTGGTGAATGTAGTGGATAAAAACATCAATATCGCATTTGTTCACCGAGAATTGCTGGTCAGGTGCTCGTCTTACAGATTATATATATGCAATCCATTAATTAAGTTGACACATACCTTGTAGAGACATCCCTGCCAGAAGTGCTGTCTCCTTGTGGTATTTCCTCATTTTTAATTCATAATTCATAATTCATAATTTTATGAAGATTGCTGCTATCAACCCATATTTACCACTGATACCACCAGCACCTGTTGTGTCTTGCTGGTAATTTTTACCTGTTCACCAATTCGTAATCCAATTACCCAAAGGATATTACCCTTTCCGTCAACCAACAAAGGCATTCTGTTACGGGCATCTATGGGCAGCTTTATGTCCATAAAGAAATCTTTTATTTTTTTTGTGCCCTGCATTCCATAGGGTTGAAACCTATCGCCAGTCTTTCTGCACCGCAAAGTGAGTGGCGAGGTAATTTGTTCATAATCAAGATAAGCCCTTAAAACCAAAGGATGTACGGCATCCTGTACCGGATACCTGCACTCCATCGGTGGATGTTTTTTAATATATTCAAGGTCATTGAATATATCTTTTGCCGAAACAACATCTGTTTTGATTGTACATCTCAGGTCAGATATTTCTTTTGTTCCTGGGACATCAATAAGGTATTCATAACCAACAAGTTGTTTTAATCTATAAACTGACTCTTCTTTAATTACAAGACGATTGTATTCCCTTTGGGCGGATATGGAAAAAGGCAACGATAATTTGACATTGGGATGAATACCCATTATTAATTGTCTGATACCCTGAATATGATGATAATTAAATCCATTGGTATCATTCTTGATCATAGTGATAGTTTTTCTTATAACCCTGGTTTGAATGGCAGGGTGTAATTCGATGAGTCTATCAACATCCATGACCACAATCTTTTTTTTTCGTTCTATTGTAACCTGTGGCAAAACCTGATTTACAGCTTCATTTATATATTCCTCATCCATCTCTGTCAATTGTGATAATTGAATAAAGGCATTGTCAATTTGAGGGTTATATTCTTTTCTTAATAAGGGCAGCAATTGGAGTCTTAGCTTATTTCTCAAAAATATTGGTTTAAGGTTAGAGGAATCTATTCGAAACTCCAGATGATGCATTGATAGGTATTGATGAATTTGCAGAGAGGATGTCTTTATTAATGGACGGATAAGCAGAAGCCCTTCATCTATTTTTCTTATCGGGGCAATCCCTTTTAATCCTTCTGGACCGGCTCCACGAATAAGATTTATGAGTATAGTTTCTACGAGATCATTAGCATGATGTCCAACTGCAATTTTGCCTGCTTCAAACCCATTAGCCACTCTTTTCAGAAAATCATATCTTATCTTTCTGGCAATATCTGTTAGCGGAAGTCTTCTTGCCTCTCCTTCTTTTTCTGCCTTAATATCTATTTCTTCTGAGACAACAGGTATGGATAGCTCGCTTGCGAACCTTAGGGTATATTCTGCATCTTCTTTGCTTTCCTGTCCCCTTTGCATATGGTTCAGGTGGGCAACACAGAGACTTAGGGAATATTCTTTTGACAATTGCCAGAGTATATGGAGAAGAGCGATTGAATCCGGTCCGCCGGATACACCAACCACAACCCTGTCATTCTTTGTTAATATCTGATATTTGGAGATAACATCATATACACCTTGAGGAATCATAAAATAATCCTAAGTACTTCATGTAGAGGTAGAGACCTGTATCTGCCTCTTTTGCTTAAAAATCACGCAAGTAGAAAGACACAAATTCCCTTACGCTTCACTTGAGCAAATAGTTGTGACAAATCATTCTCAACATAACAGCATATGCATCGGTTGCAGGGTTCGATTAAATGGGTTAAATACTACTCCGAGAATTTCTAAGGTTACCACGCCTAACAACGCTTCATCCCCTTTTTCACCTAAAATTACTGGTGTATGAGCCTCTCCTTGCGGGAATGAGATAAAGGCTTCTGACACCGATCTCTCAATTGTTGTGCCATCAGCAAGCGTAAAGGACATCTCTCGTTTTGGTTTTAGTTCAATCATTTCCCACACTGCCATGGGAAGAAGGGAATAAGTTGCTCCACTGTCTACAAGGAATCTTACATTTTCTTGTTTCCCTGAAGGTCCTTTCACCAAACCTTCAATGTAGGTAATTCCCATAATTTATCATCCTTCTTTGATTGCTTGCGAAGAACCTGACATGGATCTTGGCAGAAATTTTGAGCTGATCCCTGATATAATGGTAGCGGCGCAGGGATTCGAACCCCGGACATACGGATTATGATTCCGTTGCTCTAACCAGCTGAGCTACGCCGCCATATGAAAAGCCGAAAATCATTGGGCAAATGTATAAAATTTACCCTTACTTTTCGGCTTGTTTATTTTTTGGTTGCGGGGGGAAGATTCGAACTTCCGACCTTTGGGTTATGAGCCCAACGAGCTGCCACTGCTCCACCCCGCGATATTTAATTTTGGTGCCGAGGGCCGGAATCGAACCGGCACGAGGAAAAACCTCAGCAGATTTTAAGTCTGCTGCGTCTGCCAGTTCCGCCACCCCGGCGATGTTTTTGTATTATACACTAAAATTTGATGCTTGTCAAGGGATATTTTTCTGAAATTGTAATGTGTCAGTGATTGGTAGATTAATACCTCTGACATCTGTCCTTACAGCTATTCTTCCTTAGCAGCCGTACCCCTTATCACTCGTATCTTTAATTTCTCTTCGATATCCCTTGCACTCTGGTCAATGTTAGCACATTTAGGCGGCTTATAGCAGCAAGAAGCCAGCATAATCACATCCACCTTAAGGTCATTTTTCATGATCTCTGCCTTTTCAAATCTGCCCTTACCAGGGCAACCATTGCACGAACAGAAAGAGACAACTACTGGATCCTCTAAATCAGCAAAAGCACCCTTTTTATTCATGCAGGCAAGAAAACAGCTGACATGTGAGCTATGCCTTGGACAGCCCATATCCCATCGCAATTTACAACTAATAATACCAATCTTTGTCATGGAAACCTCCAATTTTCATTTATCCATCAAAATACAACGACATGGTGGGGTAGGGGACTATTCTTCTCAATCGTCTGTTTTTTTTGGAGTATCCATCTTAGAAGGAAACTGTATTCATTCTGGCAGCCAATTTTGCCATATCATAAATACCAGAAAATTTTGCACCCTCAACCAGATCATCTTCCTTTATGCCTCTTGCCTCAGCACATGGTTTGCAGACAAGGATTGGGATTTTAAGTATCTGGCATATCTCAAAGACATCACTGAATGCAGCCAGACCAACACCCTGAATGGTTTCCTGCAGGGCTATTCCTTTTTTAGCAAAGATAACCCCATCATTTGCCAGAAATATAGTAGCATTGTCCTTATTCTCTTTTGCTCCCTTAGCTGTCAGGAAAGCTAAGGATGCCTTGTTTGGGTCATTCAATCCACAAGTACAAACAATCAAAAGCTCAGCCATTTTTCTCTACCTCCATATAATAAGATTGCAAAAGTTTAGCATATCTATTTATTTTAGTCAACCTGTTTTTTGCATAACCCAGCAATTCTTCTTTTGGCACGCAAAGATCTGCATAAGTTTTTGACCTGTGTAATCAAGTTAATTGGACGCAGATTTTCGCTTTTCTGAACTGTCAAAAATTTGCCTTGACAATCAGGAATAAGAATGTTATATTATTCCAAACATGAAGGTTGAAATTTTTCCACCTGTGCGGTTGCGGATAATTGTATCAAGTCTCGTTAGTCAGCAGCTATTGCCACGAGAAGAGGCAGCACCTCTGGCGGAGAAAGAACCACAAAGGGTGTAAACTCATGGAAAATAATTGCAGCAAAACAGTAGTAATTGCAAACAAGAAAAGCCTGACAATGGACAGAGTCTCTTATGATTTACACCCTTTGTGGCTCTTCCTCTGTATTTGCGTGCTATTGTTATGCTTCTGTGGCTTAATGCAACAATCGCACAGCTCGAAATTTTTTGTGTCTAAATCTAATCTGAGGAGATATTAAATATGAAATCATTGGTTATTGTTGAGTCACCAGCTAAGGCGAAGACAATCAATAAATACTTGGGAAGCGATTATCAGGTATTGGCTTCTATGGGACATGTCAGGGATTTGCCTGCGAAAAAGTTAGGTGTAGATATTGAACATGATTTTAAGCCTACATATGAGGTTATTTTGAGTAGAAAAAAGACAATGGCTCAGCTTAAAACTGCAGCAAATTCTGCAAGCAAGATATACCTTGCCCCTGACCCTGATCGTGAGGGTGAAGCCATTGCTTGGCATTTGGCACAGGAGCTTGGGCATGGAAAGAAGATATATCGTCTGACATTCCACGAGATAACCAAGCAAGCCATCAGTGAGTCTATTAAAAACCCAACCAGCATTTTACAGGAAAAGGTAGATGCTCAGCAGGCGAGAAGGATACTTGATCGTTTGGTTGGTTACAAGATTAGTCCAATTCTTGGAAGAAAGATACGGCATGGTTTAAGTGCAGGAAGGGTTCAATCTGTGGCTGTTCTCATGATATGTGAGAGGGAAAAGGAAATTTTAGCCTTCATAACAGAGGAATACTGGTCAATTATCGCTAACCTGAAGAAACACAATGCCAAGGCACAGATAACTGCTAAATTAGAAAAAATTGATGACAAAAAAACCAGCATCCCGAATAAGGAACGAGCAGATGAGATATTGGCAGACCTTACAGGAAAAAGGTTTATCATCTCTACTGTTACTAAAAAACAAAAAAAGCAAAATCCTGCTGCACCATTTACTACCAGCAAACTTCAGCAAGAGGCATCTCGTAAGCTCAGGTTTACAGTCAAAAAGACTATGGCTGTGGCTCAGCAGCTTTACGAAGGGTTGGATATTGGAGAGGATTCCCCGATTGGTTTGATTACTTATATGCGTACTGACTCTGTTCATGTGGCATCTGTGGCTCAGACAGAAGCAGCAGAATATATTCAGAAAAAGTATGGAAAAGAATATATACCTGGAAAACCGCCAATATATAAATCAAAGGCATCTGCTCAGGAAGCACACGAGGCTATCAGACCAACATCTGTAGGGTATGAGCCGGAATTAATAAAACAATACCTTAGTCAGGATCAGTATCGGTTATATAAACTTATCTGGAATAGGTTTGTTTCCTCACAGATGTCTTCGGCTATCCTGGAAATAACCACGGCTGATATTCTGATTCAGGGAAAGAATAAGTATCTATTCAGAATAAGTGGTTCTGTGGTTAAGTTTAATGGCTTTATGGCTGTTTATGTTGAGGGTAAGGATGAGGAAGATGATGAGGAAAAAGAAGGGATTTTGCCGCCTCTTAATGAGGGTGAGGAGCTTGATCTCCTTGGATTGGATGGGAAACAGCACTTTACTCAACCACCGCCAAGGTATACAGAGGCTACCTTAGTTAAGGCACTTGAAGAAAAAGGAATTGGCAGACCAAGTACCTATGCTCCAACTATTAGTACCATTCAGGAAAGGGAGTATGTGGAAAAACAGGATGGCAGTTTTAGACCAACAGAGATAGGAATACTTGTTACCGATGTGTTGATCGGCGCTTTTCCGGATATAATTAATGTTGATTTTACAGCTAAAATGGAAGAGGAATTAGATAAAATCGAAGAGGGAACAGTTAATTGGGTAAATGTTCTGAAAAGTTTTTATCAGCCATTCTCTGAGGCATTAAAAAACGCAGGGGATAAGATTCAGGAAGTAAAAAAGCAGCAAGAGACAGTAACTGATGTTAAATGTGCAAAATGCGAAAGTCAAATGATAGTCAAGCTTGGTCGTCACGGAAAGTTCCTTGGATGCTCTAAATATCCTGAATGCAAGTACACTACCCCCTTTGAGATTAATGAACAGGGAGATATTCATGTTGCCAAGACAGATACAGTTGATGTAGTTTGTGATAAATGTAATGCACCTATGGTGATTAAGGCAAATAAAATGGGTCGGTTTCTGGCTTGTTCTGCTTATCCAAAGTGTAAGAATACAAAGTCAATGAACAAGGATACGGGTGAGGTCAGGGAGGCTAAGGCTGAGCTGACAGATGAAAAATGTCCAAAATGCTCTCAAGCCTTGATTCTTCGCGGCGGCAAGTACGGCGAATTCCTTTCCTGCAGTAAATATCCAGAATGTAAGTATACAAAGTCAATTGGAATTGGTGTTACCTGTATGGTTATTAATGAAAATGGACAGGAATGTGGCGGCAATATTGTACGAAAGCCATCCAGAAAGGGATTTTTCTATGGGTGTGATAACTACCCTGCATGTAAATTCGCTACATGGGATGAACCCACAAATAACAGATGCCCAAAGTGTCAGCAGATGCTGGTCAGAAAGGTGAAAAAGGGCGAAGAGGCATTGTTTTGTGTGAATAAGGGTTGTGAATATAATGAGGGGAGATAAGGGAGGAAAGTTGGTAAGCATTCAGCTGTCAGCTTTTTAAGCGGAAAGCCAAAACCATAAAACCAAGGCAAAATAAGTGTTCCTGACTTTACGATTTCCTGTGCCAGAGATGCTGCCTCTGGCGGAGAAAGAACCACAAAAGGTGTAATATCGATGGGAGAATGATTGCAACGATAATAAGGTAAAGAAGATGAGTTTGATGAGGGTTCATCTTAAGAATTTACACCCTTTGTGGTTCTTTCCCTGTAATAGTGTTGCAATTGCTTGTGGCATGTGCGGGATAAAATACCACAAAGTAAAATCCCACACAGCTAACCCATTACGCAATATGTAATTAGCGAAAATGTTGTAAATTTTCTTGCACAAAAAGCAAAAATCTTACGGGTAAAGTACTAAGTCTCACATTTCAAATCTATAAGAGGTGATAAATGGTGAATAAGATATTCGGATTAATATTGTTATTAATATGTTCTGCCAATCTTGAGGCAGCAACTGTTAATTTGCAGCCAGCGGTTGTCCCAGTGGAGTTGAACCAATGGTTTGCTGTAGATATTATGGTTAATGATGTTACTGATTTGATGGGTGCAGAGATACATATTGGCTTTGATCCCGCAAGGCTGGAGTCAGGAACAATGAGTAAGGGAGAGTTGCTTGAAAGAGATTCATGTGATAGTGTATTTTTCTTACCTGCTACATCGACAGGCAAGGTTTGGTTTGCTGTCTCACGATTAGGTGGAAATCCTACAGGTGTTGCCGGCAGCGGGACAATAGCTACTATCAATTTCAAGTGTATTGCAAGTGGTACTATTAGTTTATTGAGTATTGATTTGACTGACCTGCGAAATGCCAGCCTCCAGACAATACCTGTTACAGGTACATCCGGGACAAGCGTTACAATTGGACAAGGCACAGCTACAACGCTTGCAATTGAGCCGGCATGGGGTACGGTTACATCAGGCGGTACAATTACCTACACTGCCACGGCTAAGGATAATGCCGGCAATACATGGACAGTAACAACCGATACAGTGTTTAGCAGCGATGATCCCAACGGAACATTCACCGGCAGCATATACACTGCTGGTATGATTGGTACAGCGACGATTATCGGGGTGTACAACAGCTTGCCTGGTACAGCAACAGTTGTGGTAACAACACAAGGCACAGCTACGGGATTGACGATTGAGCCGGCAACGCAAACGGCTGCATCAGGTGCTATAATTATCTACACTGCTGAGGCTCGTGATAATGCCGGCAATACATGGACGGTAACAGCTGACACGGTGTTTAGCAGTGATGATCCTGTGGGAACATTTACCGGCAGCATATACACCGCTGGCAGGGTTGGCATATGGACAATTACCGGCACATGCACTGGCTCGGTTGTTGGTACGGCAATGGTAGTGGTGGTAACACATGGCACAGCTACAGGATTGACGATTGAGCCGGCAACGCAAACGGTTGCATTGGGTGCTACAATTATATACACTGCTATTGCTCGTGATAATGCCGGCAATACATGGACAGTAACGGCTGGCACGGTGTTTGGCAGCGATGATCCCGGCGGAACATTTACAGCAGGCAACAAATACAAGGCTGGCAGTGGGGGCACATGGACGATTACCGGTACATATGCTGACTCGGTTGTTGGTACGGCAACGGTGGTGGTGGCATACGGCACAGCTACAACGCTTACAATTGAGCCGGCATGTGGTACGACTACATCAGGCAATACAATTACCTACACTGCCACGGCTAAGGATAATGCCGGCAATACATGGACAGTAACGGCTGATACAGTGTTTAGCAGCGATGATCCCGGAGGAACATTTACAGCAGGCAGCAAGTACAAGGCTGACAGGGTTGGGACATGGACAATTACCGGCACATATGCTGGCTCGGTTGTTGGTACGGCAACGGTGGTGGTGGCATACGGCACAGCCGCAACGCTTACAATTGAGCCGGCATGGAGTATGGTTGCATCCGGCGATACGGTTTACTATGCTGCTATTGCTCGGGATAATGCCGGTAATACATGGACAGTAACGACTAACACGGTGTTTAGCAGCGATGATACAGAGGGAACATTTACGGCAGGCAGCAACAAGTACAAGGCTGGCAGTGGGGGCACATGGACGATTACCGGCACATATGCTGGCTCGGTTGTTGGTACGGCAACGGTTGTGGTGGTGGAATACGGCACAGCCACAATGCTTACAATTGAACCGGCATGGGATACGGTTGCATTTGGCGGTACGGTTGACTATGCTGCTATTGCTCAGAATAATGCCGGCAATACATGGACAGTAACAAATGGTACAGTGTTTAGCAGCAATGATCCCAGCGGAACATTTACAGAAGGCAGCAAGTACAAGGCTGGCAGCGTGGGAACATGGACAATTACCGGTGAATATGCTGGCTCGGTTGTTGGTACGGCAACGGTGGTGGTGCTGGCACATGGCACGGCCACTGCATTGACGATTGAGCTGGCAACGCAAACGGTTGCATCCGGCGGTACAATCACCTATATTGCTACAGCTCGGGATGCGACTGGCAATACATGGACAGTAACAGCTGACACAGTGTTTAGTAGCAATGATACAGGGGGAACATTTACTGACAGCATATACACCGCTGGTATGGTTGGGACATGGACAATTACCGGCATATACGCTGACTCGGTTGTTGGTACGGCAACGGTGGTGGTGGAATACGGCACAGCCACAACGCTTACAATTGAGCCGGCATGGGGTACAATTACATCAGGCGGTACAATTACCTACACTGCCACGGCTAAGGATAATGCCGGCAATACATGGACAGTAGCGGCAGTATTTAGTAGTGATGATACATTGGGCACATGTACTGGCAACACCTACACCGCTGGCGGGGTTGGCACATGGATGATTACCGGTGAATATGCTGACTTATTGGATTATGCCACAGTAATTGTCCTGACTGAATTACCTGTTGGCATATCAATTAATCCATCGCCAATATCTGACCAAATATGTCATAAGCCATTTGAGTTGACAATAACTACAGTTGATAGGCAAGATACGCAAATCGCTTATTCCGGGACACTTACACTCTCTGACCTTACAGGAAGCATTACCCCTCAGGTTGTTCAAATTGTGAACGGTGCGTGGACAGGAAGCATAAGTATTGACAAATCCATGCTGAACGATAGGCTCACCCTTGAGATAGCCGTGATTAAAAAGACAAGCAATTCATTTGATGTGTTGATGGATAATGCCTCTGAGGAAAAGATAGATGATGAGGGGATAGCATTGGTTGTCAAGGCATGGTCAATGAATGAGGATTATTGTTTGCAAATAAATCATCCTGATCCAGATAGTTATGAGATTGACCAAGCTAAAATACAATCTGGCACAGCATCTATTTTGTCAGACACCCTGTGTGAGATTAAGGGAACTACTGCCACAGGGGTATCGATTTCATCTTTCAATCAACCAGTTACACTTAGCCTTATCTATCAACCCGAAGACCTTAGTAATAGCAATATTGATGTAAAAACATTGCAGATCTGCAGACTGCAAAATGAACATTGGGTCCCTGTACATGGGAATGTCTACCCAGATAATAATATGGTTACCGCACCAATCAATAAGCCCGGGATATTTATCCTCAGGGGCGTTCCGTTTGGCAAGAGCCCCTCTGATGTAATTGTTTATCCAAATCCATGCAAGGGTACAGAGATGATTTTTCGCGGCTTACCAGATGATTATACCATTGAAATATATGATCTGGCTGGGGATCTGGTAAAAAGGATTCAGGGACAAAAAGCAGAGTATACATGGGATACCTGTGATGATTCTGGCAGGCTATTGGACAGCGGTGTATACATCTATGCAATTATTGGAAAAAAGGAAAGTAAAAGCGGAAAGGTGGTTATTATTAGATAAGTAGGGGTAGACCTATGTGTCTACCCTTTAATCTTGGTAGACCTATGTGTCTACCCCTTAATCTGGGCAGACACATAGATTAAAGGGCAGACACATAGATTAAAGGGCAGACACATAGGTCTGCCCCTACTAAGAGAATGTTACAATATTTCAAAGGAGGATGTTGAAAAAATGATTCAACAAACATTAGTTTTAATAAAACCGGACGGTCTGGCAAAGTCATTAACTGGCAATATATTAGCCAAGTTTACAGAGACCAGGCTGGAGATAGTAGCCTGTAAGATGATCAGGGTTTCAGAGAGTCTTGCTCAGGAGCATTACAAGTTTCTTAATGATAAGCCATTCTTTTCTGAGCTTATCAAATACCTTCAAGGGGAATTCCATTCCCGGAAAAAGGTAATGGCAATGGTTTATTGGGGTGAGGATGCTATTGGAAAGGTTCGTCAAGTGTGCGGGGCAACCAACCCTGAAGAGGCAGATCCAGTGTCTATCAGAGGGTCATATGGCCGAATAACTACCTCAGGCGTGTATGAAAATGTAATTCATGCATCAAGCGATGATAAAGAGGCAGAACGCGAGATAAAACTATGGTTTGAACCACACGAGATTATCATAGATTGTTACCCAACAAAGGCAACAAGAGAGGTGTTTGAAAGAATAACATGGGAAACAGCATCTGTTTAAGTGAAAAGAATGTTCAGTCTATCCTTCAAAAGAGTGGGGATGGAGAAAGTAGGGGGTAGATTGGTGATCGGGTGGGTTGTCTCTCACTTTGTCTGTACGAGTACACACGCAGTGGGTAGGGGCAGACCTGCGTGTCTGCCCAATATACTATCTCTAAGCCGAGATTTGGAGGAAAAATGAGGATAGTAATTGCCTCTAAGAATAAGGGCAAGATTGAGGAGATAAAGAGATTACTGGGAGATGCCGCTGTGGATGTGGTGTCTCTGAGTGAGTATCCAGATATCCCTGAGATTATTGAAGATGGTCAAACTTTTGAAGAGAATGCTGTTAAAAAAGCCACGACTGTTGCTAAATATACGAAAGAGATTGCCTTGGCAGATGATTCCGGGCTTGTAGTTGATTGTCTTAATGGAGAGCCAGGGGTGTTGTCTGCTCGTTTTGGCGGAGAAAATCTTGATGATAATGGTCGCAATCAACTCTTATTGGAGCGGATGAAAAATTCAGATGATAGGGTTGCCCGTTTTATTTGTGTCATAGCTATTGCTACCCCTGAAGGGATAATGAAAACTGTTCATGGCAGCTGCGAGGGGACAATCGCTGATACCCATAGGGGTGATCATGGCTTTGGATATGATCCTGTCTTTATCCCTGATGGTTATACCTCTACCTTTGCTGAATTGGGGATAGGGATAAAGAATAAACTCAGCCATCGTGCCAAGGCATTGGAAAGGGTGGGGGATGTGTTGTTTGCAAGGTAATTGTTCAGGCAGTGTCGTGTCAACTCTCAAGTGTCGGATATTTAGGATTCAGGGACAAATCTGTCACCTATCTTGCGTGCTGTAGGGGCAATTCATGAATTGCCCCTACCCTCTTGTGGTTGTCCGTTGTTTGAGTAGCCAATCAAGCAGCGGACTACAATCGTATCCGTCATTTTAAGGTTGACGAGACAGCAGCAAGAATACAGGTAATTGTTCAGGTAGTGTAGAAGGGGGATACGGAGATAGAGGAGATAAAGGGGATGGGTAAGATCAAAGTATTGGGTTTCTGCCTTGTT
>JAHIZN010000105.1 GCA_018814245.1 bacterium | reverse complement strand
TAACACATTAACCTATCACGGCACAGTAACGGATGCGTTAACAGAGATAGTAAGAATAGAGTATCGTATTGATAACAGTAACTGGGGATCGGTTTCCACCTTTACCCCTGCACCTACGGTGGGATTTACATTCACAACATTTCCCTTATCAAATGGAACACATACCATTACGGTAAGGACATCTGACCATGCAGGGAATGTGGCTGATGCTGCGGATACCATAGTGGTGGATGCTCCTCGGATTGTAACCGTATTGTATGTAGACAAGGGCATCACAAATGTTAATCAAGGGGATGAGCTGCATGTGGAATTCACAAAGCTAATGTCGCTAAAGGGGACACCAACGAAGAATGATTTTTACCTGCCGGTTACAAATGATTCTCTCGGGAATAATCCATTAATAAGCCTGAAAGACGCTGATGAAAAGGGGATGTCCAAAATATTAGTGATTACCCTGGGTGAAAATCCAAAATTAACCATAGAGGGTGAGTTTACGACAAAAAATACTGGTGTCAACAACCCTTCAGGTCTGGATATTTCAAAGGATAATGTTTGTATTGTTGATGGCTTTGATGGTAATGCAGCTATTGACTGTGATGGTAACCTGACGGACGATAACGGGATAGATATTAGTCCTGATGACAAAGAGCCGCCTGTTATCGATATTCCACGACCACAAGAGGTTAACATCAATCCAACCATCACTGTCTGGGCAACAGACCCTGGTACATGGGGGACAGGGATAAATGCGAACGAAACAGCTATATCTGTAGAAAAGCTGGAGGATGGAAGATATACAGCCGTTGCGATTACTAAAAACATAGACTATGACTTGAACATTAACAACGGAAACCTCATGAAAATAACATTTAAGAACAATATATTATCCCCTGGTGAATACAGGCTCTCAATATCTCTCAGTGATAATCGCGGCAATAAAGCAGCTACAGCCACCATGTCTTTCACGGTGCTTGCCCCTTCTGCTGCTCAGGTATTTGGGTTTTACAATTGTCCCAACCCATTTCCTGCAGGCGAGAGGACAGAGATTGGATATACCCTGAACATGCCTGCCCGAGTAACCATTAATATCTATGACTTGTCGGGTGATGTAGTTGCCTCGATTGACTGTGGTGAAAAAAGAGAGGGACAAAATAAAGAATCATGGAATGGATTAGATTTTGCGGATAAAAAATTGTCTAATGGGATATACTTTTGTGAGCTGGTGGTAATTGAGTCAAGCTCAGGGGCAGAGCATAGGAAATATCGTAAGATGGCAATTTATACGAAATAAGGGTGTAGACAGTCCATGAGTTAGCAGGCTTCCAGCCTGTATACAAGCTGGAAGCTTGTACTGCTCTCGGAATGACAAACAATGCTGTCAGTAGAATTAGTAGAGAAACGAGCAACCGCAAGGGGGTTGTTTTACTCAAGAGGGCAACCACGGGGGGTTGCCCCTACGAGGAACAAACGATGACAGGGGTGCTACTAACTTCTCAAGTGTCGGATATTTAGGATGTAGGGACAAACCTGCCGCCTATCTTGCGTGCTGTAGGGGCAATTCATGAATTGCCCCTACCCTCTTGTCCCTGTCCGAGATTGTCCAAGATACAGGGAGGTTTCTCTACCGATAACTGATCGATGTCGTTTCTTTTTACTTGACAGCCAATTGAGAAGATAGTATAATAAAACGATAAACTCAACATTTAAATCCTGAACCAATAAGAGAGACATTAACAATGGGTAAACCAGCAGCCAGAATAGGAGATTCAACTTTGCATGGAGGGACTATTATTATTGGCTTTCCAACCGTACTTATTGGCGGAAAGCCGGCTGCCCGTATCGGTGATATGCATATATGCCCTATGGTTACCCCTGGTACACCCCCTATCCCTCATGTAGGAGGACCAATTACCATGGGTGCTCCTACGGTACTGATTGGTAATATGCCTGCTGCCTGCATGGGTGATATGGCTACATGTATTGGACCGCCAGATACTATTATGATGGGTTGCCCTACAGTGCTGATTGGTATGGCAGGCGGTGGTGGTGCCGGAGCTGCTGGAGCTGCGGCAGGAGCAGCTGCACCTAATTTTGCAGTTAAAACAAAGAGACGGGGCGGGCTGTTTGGGGCAATTGTTGGAGGAATTGCAGGTGAAATTCTTGATGCAGTGATGGGTGCGGCTATTGGCGGATTGCCGGGGGCAATTATTGGGGGGATTGTTGGGGCGATGAAGGGAGGAGCGGCAGCCATTGAAGCATGGCTGATAAAGGATGATAACGCTCGTAAAGAGATTTCTGCATTGACCGACGACAAGATTAAAAAAATACCAATAAAAGAGAAAATAAGGTTAGCTGAAGACTTAACGGGTGGTTATGTCTCAGGTGATGACCAGAAAGCACTGAAGAAGTTGTATGGAAGTCTGGAACAGAAAGATTATCAGCCTCCATCTGATGAAAACAAAACAAAGAAATTCCAGATAGCCATAAAGAATGATAAAGACATACAAGACGCTAAATCTAAATGGACTACTTTAAACGACGAGAATCGAGAAAAAACTCTTCAAAAAGTAGCTGATCATCATTCTGATGCATATGACCTTCCCAAGAAAGATCTCAAATTTAAAGATCTTGGGGATATGGGATCTTACGGATATTACAGTTCCTTTAAAGATGCAGTTGTCGTAAGTAACCATAAAGATCCCTCAATAGGAGGACGAAAAATATTAGATGATGTTGACGAAGCATTTGACACTGTAGCACATGAGAATACTCATCGCTACCAGAAAGATGTTGTTAAAAAATTAAATAAGGGAGAAATTCCTAAATCAGATGATAGATATGATCAGGCACGACTGATGAGAGCTAACGATAAATGCTATTTTAAACCGGATGAGGAAAATGAGAAAGATAGGTCATATGTCCAACAACCAAAAGAAGCACATGCATGGAAAGTTGGTAATGCTGCAAAAAACCCGTAATGAACCAATTTACTTAGTTTTAATTTTTTATGTATTTTGGAGAAAAAATATGCAATGCTCAATTTTATCATGTAGCTATTTTGTATTTTTATTTGTAAGCATGTTATCATTAGGGTGTATACAGGTGAGAGAAAATATTCCTGAAACCAAAAAGGAGGAATGTCAAATGCTACGAATTGAAGTTTATGTATATGAGGACGAGAATGATCCGGACAATCTTAACAAGATTCATGTCGGAAATATAACAAACAAGGGAGGAAAATTAGAACTTTCTATTGTCACGGCAGGGGAAGCTGCTTCAAAACTCCAGAAAGATTTTATTGACATAACCTCACGAAAGAGTCTTCGGACTCGAGGAGGAGAAATGAGAAGAATTGATGGTGAAAATGTTTGTGTTTCAACTCGGATAGATGTAGTACCAGATCAAAATAATTCGCTATATATTTGGGCAATTGCTGAGGCTCTTCACGGATTTATCTGTAATATTGTGAATGATGGGAAAGAAGATTGATTGAGGGTATATGTTGGGCAGTAATTCTCATTATGGAATTGTCGTTCCACAGGTCTGGGACCTGTCTCTACATCATGGCAATCTTCGTGGCTCGTAAAATCCACAAGTTATTGAGCAATTACCATAATTCTATCTACAAGGAGACTATAATTATGAGAAAAATTCAGCGGCAGAGTGGTTCCCTCGTTAATTTCACCTCAATAAAGAGGGTCAGTGGGTTATTATTTATTGGTGTGTTAATGCTATTGTGGACGCAGGCTGCTCAAGCTGCAATCACCGGTACAATAACTACACCGTCTTCTACAGGTGCTGTCTATGCTGGCAGCAGCAGTCAGGATATTGTCTGGACGGTTGAAGGTGGTGATGGGACGCATACGGTTGAGTTGTGGCTGTCTACAGATGGCGGGACAAGCTACCCCACATTCATCGGGACATGTACCCATGTTGCCGTTGGCGGGACATTTACATGGAGCGTGCCGGCAATGGATACAATCAATGCCATGATTATGGTTAATGGTACGGATTCAGCTGGTACGCAGGCTACATTCAGCATTACCAGCGGAACATTTACCATTGACTCAACATTGCCAACACCACCAACTGCCCCGGCTACTGC
>JAHIZN010000104.1 GCA_018814245.1 bacterium | reverse complement strand
GTAATCGTTCAGGCTATAACATTAAAAGTGTAAGAAGGGGGATATGGAGATATGACATGAGATATGGGGATAATAATATAATCAATGCCTTAAAATCAAAGGGAAGATTACAGGGTTATCATTCCTAAGGGGATAAGTTGTATTATCCTCATATTTTTCTAATCCCTATATCTCCTTATCTCCTCCATAATCCCCCATATCTCCTTTTCTTACACTACCTGAACGGTTACAATAATTAGTTGTATTTTATATTAATGGCAAGGGTTTGTCAATAAAAATATTGGCTATGATGAATAAAATCAGCCATCTTGTCCAAAAAAAAACAGCAATAGCCATAAAAAAAGGTGTTAACTAATCTTTCGATTAATTAACACCCGGAAACTAATAGGTATAGAAACTGGGAGGGGAAAACTATACGCTATCAATCCCTTAATTATATCGTCAAAACTATAGAAAATCTTTAATATTTTTTCACTATCCATAAAAAGATTGACTATTCAACCATTTTAGGGTATAATACAGCCTTAAGTAAGTTACCTTTACAACCAAATGGAGTATAATAATAACATGAATAAAGTAAGTATAGAACATATATTGCCGCAGGTAACCAGACCATCAAGATACACGGGTGGCGAGATAAATAGTGTCTCTAAAGATATTTCCAGCACAGGGATAAGGATTGCCTTAGCCTTCCCGGATGTCTATGAAATAGGCATGTCTCATCTTGGGTTAAAGATATTGTATGAAATCCTGAATGATTTGCCGGATGTGGCTGCGGAAAGGGTGTATGCCCCTTGGTTTGATATGGAGGAAAGGCTGAGAAGTGAGAAAATCCCCTTGTTTAGCCTTGAATCCAGAACACCACTGTCAGGGTTTGATATTATAGGGTTCAGCCTTCAGTACGAGTTGAGCTACACCAATGTCCTGAATATGCTGCAACTGTCAAATATTCCCCTGCTTTCTAAGGACAGGACATTCGATCATCCATTAATCATTGCCGGCGGACCATGTGCCCTGAACCCTGAGCCATTGGCTGATTTCATTGATGTATTTTGTATTGGTGAGTCTGAGGAGCTTATTGTTGAATTAGTCTCATGCGTTAAGGAGCATCGAAACAAAAGCCGCGAAGAGATGCTTATGGCATTATCCCGGATAGAAAGCGTTTATGTACCGTCATTCTATGGGGTAGATTATCATCCGGATGGAACTATTAAAGAATTTAAGCCATTGGTTGAAAATATTCCCTTGAGGATAAAAAGAAGGGTGGTTGACCTTGAGCAGCAGCCGGCATCTATTAAACCAATAGTGCCGTTTATAGAGATTGCCCATGATCGTGCAGGATTAGAGATTCAGCGGGGATGCGGACGAGGATGCCGATTCTGTCAGGCAGGCTTTATCTACAGACCGCTTCGGGCACGGTCATTAAACACACTTCTCAAACAATCTCAGCAGATAATCAGGGAAACCGGTTATGAGGAAATATCCCTTGGCTCTTTAAGCTCTACGGATCATCCTGATATCATGAATCTGGTCAGGGGCATAGAGAGGTGTTCTGGCAGGAAACTATCCATTTCCCTGCCCTCACTTCGATTAAATTCATTGGTAACAGAGGTTTCTTCCGTGTTATCCCAAATCAAAAAAACAGGGCTGACCATTGCCCCAGAGGCAGGGACAAAAAGATTATCTCAGGTGATTAATAAGGATGTCCTTGATTATGACCTGCCCATGATCATCAGGGATGCATATTATCAGGGATGGAAAACAATAAAGTTATACTTTATGATTGGTTTGCCCACAGAGTCGTGGGAGGACATAGATGGGATTGTTTCACTGATAAATAGCGTTAAATGTGCCAGAAAACAACTTAAAATAAGCCTTTCTCCGTTTGTTCCCAAGTCGCATACCCCGTTCCAATGGGAGGCACAGGAAACTGTGACTCAATTAATGGAAAAACAAGACTATATTAAAAGGCAGCTCTCTCGTTATCGGGGAGTAATAATTACATGGAATGAGCCAAAGACAAGCTTTCTGGAGGCAGTATTTGCCAGAGGAGATAGAAGGCTTGGGCAGGTGTTGCTTTATGCCTTTGAACAAGGGTGTAAATTTGATGCCTGGTCAGAGCACTTTAAGTTTTCTGTCTGGATGGATGCCTTTGAAAGGGCTGGAATATCCCCTGAATTTTACACTGCCCGAAAAAGAAGCTTTGAGGAGCATCTTCCCTGGGATCATATTGATACCAGAGTAAACAAGGAATATCTGATAAAAGAGGCAAACCGTGCCTATGAGGGGATAACCACGCCTGCCTGCCAAGTAGGTAAATGCAAGCAGTGCGGGGTATGTGAGACAGAGATACAGGGGGATATAGATGAACAGACCCCTCCCGCATATTATCTTGCGCCATTCTCTGCCAGAGGTGCTACCTCAAGCCCTCCCGCAGGAAGGCAGATACGGGTAAGGCTGAGATATACCAGAGGGAAAGAGGTATCGTTTGTTTCCCATCTTGATATGCTCCGATCATTTATGCGAGCATTAAGCCGAGCTAGTATCCCAATTGCCTATAGTGCTGGTTTCAGCCCGCACCCAAGGCTTTCCTTTGGCCATCCCTTAAGCGTGGGGCTGATCAGTGAGGAAGAGTTTCTGGATATGGAGCTTGAGATGCCCATGAAATTAGATGAATTAATAATGAGGCTGAATAAGGTATTGCCTCAAGGCATAAGGATTACTAATGCTGTATTTATTGCTTCAAATGCTAAGGCATTAACGGCTATGGTAAGCTTTATCCGCTATCAGGTTAATGGTCATGGAATAATATCAACAAATGATATTGCCATGTTTTTGGATAAAACAGAGGTCATGATACAGCGAAAGGGAAAGGATACGATAAAGCAAGTGAATATCAGGGGGTTTGTCCAAGCATTGGAAATGCAGAAGGCAGATTCAGATGATCAATTTCAGCTGATGATGGAGATAAAGACAACCCCTGCTGGTACCGGTAAACCGGAAGAGGTTGTTCGCAGCCTGTGTGCACAAGCAAGCATAACATCTTGTGTCAGGATTGCTCAATGCTGTGAGGTGGATGGCAGGATATTGTCGCCGATGGAGTGCAGGATGTAGGGATGATTTTTCACCACAGAGGCGCAGAGACACGGAGAAGGTAATCGTTCAACTGTCAGCAGTCAACAGTTTATTTGCCTTAATTTTACGGTTGGAGTTTAGGCTTTAGCCTTTCATTGCTGACGGCTGAATGCTTACATAAGATTACAAGAGTTTTGGGCAGACACGCATTTCAGAGGGGCAGACACGCAGGTCTGCCCCTACGGAGGACACAGCATGGCTATTACAGCTTTATCTGCTCATTTTGATGGCAGGCAAATTTGTTTAGATGAGCCGTTTGCTATGAAACAGGCGGCTAAATTAATTGTGACTATTTTGCCGGGAAAAGAATCGAATGATGAGCATGAATCATGGTTGCGTTTGTCAGGTCAAGGAGTAGAATATGCATACGGAGAAGACGAGCCTGTATATTCATCAGACTTAGTTAGGGAGCAACAAGAAAAACTACTACATCTTGACATTAATTCTTGCTAAATTATAACCATTCAGCTATCTAAATGTGTAAGATAAGGAGAAAGGGAGAAAGAGGAGAACAGGGGAGAACAGGGGAGAATACAAAAGGACAGAATTAAGAATATTCTGACTCCTATTAATCTTCCCCACTTCTCCATCTTCCCCTTTTCTCCTTTATTACACATCTGAATAGTTACCATTAAACTATCAGAAAT
>JAHIZN010000103.1 GCA_018814245.1 bacterium | reverse complement strand
AATCTCAACATAATTGTATGTATTCCAAGAAAATGCACTCCATATAACCCTTGAGAAGATATTTTGAGATTATTCCTAACTCTTTGGTAGGGTAAATGTTACAGCTTACTGAGGGTTGCTGTCCTTATGTCGGAGTTTCAGGGTGAAGATCCAAATCCTTGACGAAGCAGAACAGGATCTTATTGACGGTTTTCGTTTCTATGAGGCTCAGAATCAGGGGATTGGTGACTATTTTCTTGATTCTCTTTTTTTCGACATAGACTCACTTCAACTCTACGCCGGCATTCACGCTCGTTACTTCGGGTATCATCGTCTCCTTTCAAAGCGTTTCCCCTTTGCCATATACTATCGCGTTTCGGGAAAGACCGTGTGTGTTCACGCCATCTTGGATTGTCGACAAAATCCAATGTGGATAGAAGAACGACTAAAATAGAGCCCGACAGGCTGTTACGGAACTAATAATCAGTGGCAACACCATACCATATATAGCACCTGCTACTGAGATTAGTACGATATGTTGTATGCTCTTCATGCCCGAATCATCACCAGCTGGATTTCCTGACCAAGAAAGCCCGATTCGTTCGCAAATTAGTTCACAATATTCGTCCATACATCTCCGTCAATCCCCGCAGTCTTTCCTGACATTCATTATTCAGCATATCCTGAGTATATCGCCAGGCCCAATTCTTAGAAAGCACCTTTCCCGGCATGTTCATCCTTGCACCACTACCAAGCCCAAGCACATCCTGCAGGGGGATAATGGCTGTGTTTGCCACAGAGCTTAGAGCCAGACGGATAACCTCCCAATGTTTTTTATCTTTTTTATCCGCTTTTATTTTTCCGAGATATTTTAAGACATGTTCGCGTTCTACCCTTGTGCTTGTTTTAGTAAGCCAGCCAATGGTGGTATCATTGTCATGTGTTCCTGTATACACCACACAGTTTTTATGGTAATTATGCGGTAGGTAGGGATTGTCTGCCCCTGAGCCAAAGGCAAAATGCAGTATCTTCATGCCGGGAAATGCAAATTGATCCCTCAATGCCTCTACCTCTGGTGTAATTACCCCCAAATCCTCCGCAATAAGCGGCAATTTACCAAGAGATCCTTCAAGGACATTAAACAGATCCTCACCAGGTCCCTTAATCCATCTGCCATTTATGGCTGTCTTCTCCTTAGAGGGCACCTCCCAGTAAGCCTCGAAACCGCGAAAATGATCCAAACGAACAATATCAACCAGACTCAATGCTGCTTGAAACCGTTTAATCCACCAGTCATAACCCCTTTGTGCCATAACATCCCAGCGATAAAGGGGATTCCCCCACAACTGTCCTGTCCTGCTAAAGTAATCAGGCGGCACACCAGCAACCACAATTGGTTTACCCGTATCATCGAGCTGAAATATCTCTGGATGTGCCCAGACATCAGCACTGTTATAGGCAACAAAGATAGGAATATCGCCAATTATTTTGATTTGCCTGTCATGGGCATATTGCCTTAATTTTAGCCATTGCTGAAAGAATATGTATTGCAAATACTTATGAAACATAATCGAGCTGGATAATTCCTGAGATACTTCATTAATTGCATTTGTTTCCCGACGAGACACACCCTTGTCCCACTTGTTCCATGATAATTCCCCGCACGAGTCCTTTAACGCCATAAACAGGCTGTAATCGTCTAACCACGCTTGGTTTTCTACACAGAATCCCTCAAACTCAGAGGATAGATGGCTCTTAAACCGTTCAAATGAGCGATGAAGCATGTCCATCTTGTACCCTATAACCAAGGGATAATCTACGCAATCTTCAGGGAATGCAGGTACATCCACCAGATCAGCCTGCTGAAGCAACCCATCCTTAACCAATTCCTCCAAACTAATAAGCAGGGGATTGCCGGCAAAGGCTGAGAAACAGTTATAGGGAGAATTGCCGTATCCAGTTGGACACAGGGGAAGAATTTGCCACAGCCTTTGCCCGCTATCTGCCAGAAAATCAATAAACCGATACGACCCTTCCCCCATATCCCCAATCCCAAACCTGCTTGGAAGGGATGTAGGATGTAATAAAATTCCACTTGATCTTGAAAATTGCATTTTGCTCTCCTTATAATTGTTCAATATGTTAGGGAATGTCTGTAATCGGTGACCACCAATCAGGAGACTCCTGCAGGAGTTTACCCCTGTGAAGCTTGTTCCTGCGAATACAGGGGCAGGAGTGACATCGGCAACCCATTACTCTGCCCCTCATTTCTCTGTCATTTCGACCCTAAGGGAGAAATCTCTCCTGCCTTCATCATGCAGATCCCTCGCGACAGACTGTTACGAAACTGACAATCAGTGTCGATACCATACCGTATGTAGTGCCTGCTGGTGAGATTAGCACAACATGCTGTATGCTTCTCGTGATGCTTCTCGTGCCGAATTCTTATTCCGTAACATCCGTCGAGCACTCCTCAGGATAACAGAAAAAGCGTTACCATTCCCCTTTATTCTCGGTGCCTTCCTACCTACCCCTTAGCTCGAAAAAGAAGAAACACCCCCACTACACCAAAGATGATATTAGCCAGCCATGCTGCAAGTATTGCCGGAAGCACGCCTTCATGTCCCAGGGATCTTCCAATACCAATGGATTCCCAGTATACAAAGCTGACCATAATACTAATCCCAAAACCTGCAGCTATTGCCCCCCTTGTACTTTGAAGGGCAATGCTTGTACCAAGCAGGGCAATGATAAGGCTGGCAAAGGGAAAGGATGTCTTTAGATAAAAGTCCACCAATTTATCCTCAATCCCATTGCCACTTCTCTTAAGAAGTGTAATATTTCGCCACAAATCAACCATGCTCATCTTCTCTGCCCTTACCTTACCAGCAGCGATAATATCTTGTATTTCATCGGGTGTTTCCAAAATATCCAGCTTTTTTTTATTAAATCTCTGCTCAGAGATTGCCCGACCCTCGGATAAAGGGGACAAAAACCTTCGCTCTATTCCATTAAATAGCCACCATTGATTATCTATCCATTTAGCTGTTTGGGCATCAATCCGCATGGAGATAGAATTATCAGCCTGATAATCCTTAATCTCTACGGCTTCCATCCTCGTACCATCCTCATTAATCCTGCCAATATTAAGAAATCTGTTCCCTGTGGTCCGAAAAGAAGCATTATAGCTATTTTTATCCTCTTGCCTTCCCTCAATCTTTATCATTTTGGTATATTCAGCCTTGGTATTGGAAAAAGGAACCAAAAATTCATTCACCCCCATAGCAAGGATGCTTATAAAAAAAGCTGTTGTCAATACAGGTGAGATGATCTTATATATGCTCACCCCAGATGCCTTCATGGCAGTTATTTCGCTATTTCTCAAGAGAAGGCTGAAACAGGAGATGGTAGCCAGTAAGACGGCTACCGGGGTAATAAGAAAGACAACAAAGGGAATCTTGCACCCAAAGTATGCCATTGTCGTGAGTATGGGTATTTTTTTCTCACTAAGCAGCGGGATCACCTCAAACACATCGGTAATCAGGATTATCCCTGTAAAAAAGATCAAGCCAGAAAGAAAAAATCTTACAAATATGCTTATAATATATTGTTGAAGTATCTTCATTATTTCACCTGTCGCCTTGCTACTCCCATCTCTGCTTCCCTCTTCTCTGTCATTTCAACCAAAGAGAGAAATCTTTCCCCTGCCTTCATCATGCAGATCCCTCGTCGAGTACTCCTTCGGGATGACATGAAAAGCATTGCTCTGTTTACAACCTTCTCCGAACATACAAGCATATCCCTATCCCAGCAATAATTATATTTGGCAGCCACATCCCAAGTCCTGGGAAAAACACCCTTTTCTCGCAAAAGATCTGAGCTAACATCAGGAGCAGATAATAAGCAAACACGAAGATAATGCTCATGCCCAGTGCCATGGACTTACCCTTTTGCCTTAAAGACATTCCTAATGGGATTCCAACCAAAACAAGGGAAATGCAGGCAAAGGGCAAGGCGAGCTTTTTATGTAATTCAATGAGTAAAGGAAGAATATCCATGCTTGATTGCTTGTATTTCGAGATCTCCTGCCTCAAATCTAAGGTGGTCATATCCTGTATACGCTTTTTTATCTTCATGGTATTATTTTCCCCAAAATCAACAACAATGGTATGAGTATCAAACTGTAGCAGATGATACCTTGAAGCATCCTTTTTATCCACCTGATGAATCGTCCCATCCTTTAGGTTAAAGATTATCCTTGATGGTTTTTTTATCATCTCTCCCTTGCGGGCAAAGACAGCCTGCTCCCTTTGATAAAAGTATATCCCTTCCAGCCTTTTTCCCTGCATCTTGCATATATATAGATCCATATCCTTTGCCTTAATAAAATTACCTGCTTTAATCGGAACAGATGTCGATGCCTTAAGAACATCAGAGTATACTTGCCAAAATCTCTGGTTTGCCCAGGGAATAAGGGATTCATTGATTCCTATGGTCAATAAACTCATTAACAACCCTACCCCGATCAATAACCAGAAAAATGATGTAAATCTTATGCCGCTGGCAAAAATGGCTGTAAATTCATGATCACCCTTAAGCCTTGTAAGCCCAATCAACACCCCTGTAAATGTAGCCATGGGCAGGGTCATGGGCAGGGTTGATGGCAGACAAAGGAGAAATATCTGTATCGCTGACCACATTTCCACATGCTTGGTGATAATAAGCTCACTTAAGTCAAAAAGCTTTTGTAAAAAAAAGATAAAGGTAAATATCCCTACTCCGAATAAAAACGGTGGAATAATCTCCCGCAATAAATATCGATGAAGTATTTTCATTCTTGCACATCCTTTTAGTATGTGAGCATTCAGTGGGTATTAGTGGTAAGCGTTCAGCTGTCAGCAGTCCAACTTATTTAATGAATTGCATATAATTCCTCAATCAGAACAGGAGACTCCTGCATTCGCAGGAGTGACATTTGTGAGTAAAGTGTAGCAGAGATTGTCATTCCCGACCACAACTGTCATTCCTGCCCCTGTATTCACAGGGATAAACTCCTGCAGGAATCTCCTCATTTATCCAGAGATAGCAGACTAGCATACTCTTTTTCTTAATTTTGATAGAATCAATGGGTTGAGAAAAAACTTGAACATCGAGCATCAGTGATTAGTCGCTACTTCTTTCTTCCCTTCAGCCTTTCTCCCCCCTTAACCATTCCCTTTTTTCTCCGCGTCTCCGCGTCTCTGCGTCTCTGCGGTGAATTCTTATGTTTTCTCCACAACCCCACAACCGCGCAAAAACTGCCCGGTATATGAATCTTCATTCATTGCCACCTCTTCAGGCGTACCAACAGCTACCACCTGTCCACCCTCGTCCCCACCCTCTGGACCAAGGTCAATAATATAATCAGCGGTTTTAATCACATCCAGATTATGCTCAATAATAATCACTGTATTGCCGGCATCCCTGAGCCTTAAAAGGACATTCAAGAGCAGGTGAATATCCGCAAAATGAAGACCAGTGGTTGGCTCATCAAGCAGGTACAGGGTTTTGCCTGTGGATCGCTTGCTCAATTCTGCAGAGAGCTTTATCCTTTGAGCCTCTCCGCCAGAAAGGGTGGTTGCTGACTGTCCAAGCCTGACATACGAAAGACCAACATCAACCAAGGTTTGCAGCTTGTTATAAAGGGCTGGAATAGCCTTAAAAAAACTCCCTGCCTCTTCCACAGTCATATCAAGGACATCAGCAATGCTCCTGCCTTTATACCCTATTTCCAGGGTTTCCTTGTTATACCTCTTTCCCTTGCACACCTCACAAGGGACATAAACATCCGGCAAAAAATGCATCTCTATCCTGATTATTCCATCCCCTTGACAAGCCTCACACCTGCCCCCCTTAACATTAAAGCTAAATCTTCCCGGGCTATACCCCTTCATCTTTGCCTCAGGCAATAACGAGAAGAGTTCCCGAATATGGGTAAATGCCCCTGTATAGGTAGCAGGATTGGATCTTGGTGTTCTTCCAATAGGGGATTGGTCAATATTTATTACCTTATCCAAATATTCCAGTCCAGAAACTTTTTCATAGCTTCCTGGTTGAGTATGGCTATTATACAATTTTTGCATCAAGAGCGGATAAAGGATTTCTCCAATAAGAGTACTCTTGCCTGAGCCTGACACCCCGGTAATACAGATAAACAACCCCAGGGGAATCTTTACTGTAATATTTTTCAGATTATGATGGGATGCCCCTTTTATCTCTAAAAACTTTTTACTCTGACACCTTTTAGCCGGCACAGGGATAAATAGATCACCCCGAAGATACTTACCGGTAAGCGAGTCCTCTTTGGCTATAATATTCTCAAGGCTTCCTTGAGCTACAATCTTTCCACCTGTTTCCCCTGCCCCTGGACCAAGGTCAACGATAAAGTCTGCCTGCCGAATAGTTGCCTCGTCATGCTCTACCACAATAAGGGTATTGCCTATATCCCTTAATTGACACATGGTATTTAGCAGCCTTTGATTATCCCTCTGGTGAAGGCCAATACTGGGTTCATCAAGCACATACAAAACCCCAACCAGACCAGAGCCTATCTGGGTTGCCAATTGAATTCGCTGAGCCTCTCCACCGGAAAGGGTTTTGGTCATGCGGTTAAGGGTAAGATAATTCAAACCTACATTGCTCAGAAAGCCAAGCCTCTCTTGTATCTCTTTCAAGATCTTTGCAGCAATAAGCCTTTCAAACTCAGTTAAGACAATGCCCTCAAAAAATCCCTTTAATTCCTTGATAGACATCCCTGTTATTGAGCTAATGGATTTCCCGCCTACAGTCACGGAAAGTGCTTCTTTTTTTAACCTCGCCCCCTGACAGACAGGACAGGTTCGGGCAGCCATGTAACCCGATATCTCCTCACGAACCCTTTCTGATTCTGTCTCTTTGTATCGCCTGTTAAGGGTTGGGATTATCCCCTCATAGCCCCCATAATATCTTTCACCATATTTTGTCTGACAATAATATCCATCCCTTGATCCATAGAGAATAATATCTTGCTGCTCTTTCGTAAGGCTTCCAAAGGGAACATCAAGCCGAAACCCTTCTCCTCTTGCAACCCGTTCTACCTGATAGAGCCAGGAAGAAGAAAAACCCAAGGGAATGATTGCCCCTTCATAAATAATTTTTGATTTATCCGGCACAATCAAATCCGGATCAATCTCTATCGATGAGCCAAGCCCTGTACAGTCTGGACATGCCCCATAAGGGCTGTTAAAAGAAAACATCCTTGGAGACAACTCCTCATAGCTAATCCCACAATCCACACAAGCCAACTGTTCAGAAAAAAGTCTTTCCTCCCCTTCACCAATAATCACCATGACTATCCCCTTGGCAAGGGCAGAGGCAGTTTCTATGGAATCAGCCAGTCGTCCCCTTATTTCATGCTTAAGGATAAGCCTGTCTACAACTATCTCAATGTTGTGCTTTTTATTTTTTTCAATCGCAAGGGGTATTGTCTCAGAGATCTCTTCAGACAGGTCATATGTTTTTCCATCCACCCGAATCCGAACAAAGCCATTCTTTTTTGCTGAAGCAAAAACCTGCTGATATTCCCCTTTTCTGCCACGAACAACCGGGGCAAGAATCTGAAGTTTTTCGTCCGCTTTCAAATACATAATCTGCTCTACAATTTCATCCACGCTTTGTTTACGAATCAGCTTGCCGCAGTTATAGCAATGAGGGACACCTATTCTGGCGTAAAGAAGACGGAGATAGTCATAGATCTCTGTTATTGTTCCTACTGTTGATCGGGGATTTTTTGCAGCTGTTCTTTGCTCAATAGCAATGGCTGGTGAAAGCCCGCTAATGTAATCCACATCAGGCTTTTCCATTTGCTCTAAGAATTGTCGGGCATAGGCAGAGAGGGATTCAACATATCTTCGTTGCCCCTCAGCATAAATGGTATCAAAGGCAAGTGAAGACTTTCCAGAGCCAGAAAGCCCGGTGATAACCACGAGCTTGTTCCTGGGAAGCTCTATGTCTATATTCTTTAGGTTGTGCACCCGGGCACCCTTGATGATAATTTTTTCGTCCAAAATAACACTCCCAGTCTGACTGGTCCGATTGGTCTGACTGGTCGGACCAGTCGGACAACAATCTACACCACCTTTTCTATAATCCTATCCAAATCCTCTTGCGAATAAAACTCTATCTCAATCTTTCCAGTTCCCTTTGCTGTTCGACTAATCCTAACCTTTGTGCCAAGAGACTGCATCAGTTTTTCCGTACAAGACTCCAGAGCAATATCAATAGGCTTTTCTTCTTCTGTCTTCGATGTTTCACGTGAAACATTCTCTTGCATCTTCTTGACAAGAGCTTCTGTTTCTCTCACGGAGATGCCATTTTTTACAATCTTTCCACATACCTCTTGCTGCTCTGTCTCGTTATTCAGGGACAGGATTGCCCGAGCGTGCCCCATAGAGATTGTTCCCTTAGAAACCTCTTCTTGAATTGGCTTGGGTAGTTTTAAGAGTCGAAGGCTGTTAGTAACAGAGCTTCTATCTTTTCCAACCTTTTTTGCCAAGCTGTCCTGAGTTAGGTGAAACTCTCGAATCAATTGTTGAAACGCCTCTGCCTCTTCCATGGGATTAAGGTCTTGCCTCTGGATGTTTTCAATTAAGCCAATCTCTAAGGCATCCTCGTTTGACATCTCTCTTACGATTGCAGGAATCCTTTCTAATCCAGCCTCGTGAGCAGCACGAAGTCTTCTTTCGCCAGCAACCAATTCATACCCATCCTTGCTGGGACGAACAATTATTGGCTGAATGACTCCCTTCTCCATTATTGATTCTACCAGCTCCCTTTGTTTTTCTGGATCAAAGCATCGTCGCGGCTGGTATTCTCCCGGGACAATCTCACCAATCTTGATCTCTCGAATTGCCTCTCCCCCTGATCTTGCCTCTGGGATTAAAGCATCCAAACCCTTTCCTAAAGCTATTCTTTGCATCTTCTTGTCACTCCTTTGTTGATAATTTGTAACCATTCAGGCATAGGAATGATTATGGCAGGGACAAGGGTGTAGCACCCCTGGCACCCTGCAGCTACAGCTATTCGTGGGAAACTTGTAGCTGCGACCTGCCAGAGGTGCTCTCCTCTTGTGGTCGCCGTCTTCATTCTGTATTCTGACTCCTGAATTCTGTATGCCTGAATAGTTACGATAATTTTATGTTTAACGGACAACCACAAGGGTTGTCCCTACAATTGCCCTCATGCCCTCTGATAAAACCAATAGTATGCTGAAAAACAAACATAGTAGTGTTTCAATTCTCGATGAAGGGGTAGGCTTATCTTGGTTTGGTTCGAGATTATCTTGTTCCCCGGAACCTCATACACTGCCTCTGTCCATGCACCATCTGCATTCTCATGCGTCCATACCCCAAGAAATTCCCCATTCACCCAGACCTCTATGGGCGTATAGGTTGATGTCCTTTTGACTATTTTCAGACCCTTTCCCGGAATAGTGTGAACCACCATACTTTCCCCACCAGTAATCTGTCGACCGGCATCAACCACTGTTGCTGACGGATTATTTAAGTAGGAATACATGCAGGCTTCGTCCTGATAGATCAAGCCATAAAACATCCCTGGTTGTGTTTCCCAAAATTTGTAGTGATGAGCCTTTTCATTTTCAACATCCCCAACATCAACATGATCGATTAAACTATATCCCTCTAATTCGTTGTTCGCCGTATAAACCTTATCCCCTTTGCAGGCAAGACTCCAGTCAACCTTGTAGACTGTCATGGGCGAGGAGCTGCCGGCAATGGTTGAATCAATAAGTTTGAACTGGCAGATCTCTTCTTTTAACATGCCTATCTTATCAAAACTAAACCAGCTTGGATAGATGATAAAATAATCAGGATATTTTTTTTGATCAAGCGATTCCAGAAATTCAAAGATGCTCCCTGCCCCATTGACCCATGCCCAACCAGCCTTATTTGTTCCAAGACCAAGAAGATCGATTATGTACCTATCCCCCAGATACTTTACTGCCCCAAGGTCATTAACAGCAACCACTGCATCCTTTGGGATGTTTTTTTCTATCCACACCCCAAGAGCCATTTGCTGATTGTAAATGTCCTTGCAATTTTTCCCGTAAGCTACTGAAAAATACATGGTGTTCAGTATGCCAAATAATAAGAAAAAAGAGGCTAAGGAGATAAAGGCAGCCCGTATCTCTTTCTCCCCAAAATGGCAAATTAGACGGGCAAACAGGGAAAGCCCGCTGACCATAAATATCAAAAATAATGGATAAAACGGAATAAGATACCGATGCCAGTGCCATTTGACCGGAAGGGAAACACAAAGGGAAAAGAAGGCTGTCAGCCACAAACAAAGGGTTAATGTCCCAATTCCCAGCACCCTTTCCCGCACCTCTTTTGTTACAAGATATAACACCCCAAGAAAACCAAAGAAAAGAGAAAATGGGGCAAAATAAATTGCCTCCTGTCCTTCATTGGCATACATAGCCGGGCTGTATTTGCCGTCACATCCGGAAAATATATCCTTCATTACATAACAAAAATACTTGCCTGCTGTAGCTGCTATATCAAACAGGTTTGCATTTGGTCTGGAAAGAGGGGATTTAGCAATCATGGTATTAAAGGTCAGGCTTCCGGTAAAGGCATAATTCATTACCACAAATATCATCCCAAACCCTACAGGAATGAGAAAATAGTAGTTCTTTTCCCGCCGTAGAAAAAAGACAAAGCCAAAAAGCACCCCGGAAAGGATCAATCCCTCTGGTCTGGTCAGAGCCATGATGCTGGCAAAAACTATTGTCCAGACATACCTTTTCTTTTCTGACTCAAGAAGAAAGGCATACAGGACAGCCAGAATAAGGCACATAAAAAAGCCTGTCTCCATTCCGCAAAAAAAGCTCCAGAGGATTTGACCATTGAACAAAAAGAGCAGCCCTAAAACAAGACCTGTTGTCTCATTAAACAACTTTCTGCCAATATTAAAGATCAATAACGAAGCAACTATTAAAAAAACCACTCCCAACCCAAGGGAGTAAGCAAGGATACCTGTCTTACCCATGCCCAATAAAAAGCCTATTGCCAGAATAAAGGGATACAAAAGACTGGTTGCCCCTGTTGTCGGACTATCCCCGGTATTGTATTGGAAGAAAAACCCGTGGCAAATTTGCTTGGCATACTGAAAAAAGATAAAGGTATCATCCAAGGGTGGAGCAAGATGTCCATCTGTGTAAAAAAGCATGGACTTTAAGAAAATGGCCCCAAGAAGGATGGCTATTGTACTAAATAATATTGCATATCGTGTTCGCATTTCGTACTCTCCAATGTGAGAAGGTAGGGGCGAACCTATGTGTTCGCCCTTTATTCGCAATCCAATATCATAGAGGGCAGACACATAGGTCTGCCCCTACGGGTTCATGCCCACACCTGTGGGAAACATGTGTATGGGCAGGCCCCTGTGCCTGCCCTGATCGCCACAATCCCTATCCCCGCAATCCCCTTCTCATTGAGTCAGGCTACAACATTGTAGCTGCGACCCTTGTGGTCGCCATTAGCAGGGACAAGCAGTAGAGACAGGTCTGAGACCTGTCTCTACAGATCTATCTCTGATAAAACCAATAGTGTGCCGGAAAATATTCTGCCTTATCCATGGTCAGGATATTTATCCTTGTCCGTTCTGTAGTTATCCATTCAGATGGAATATCCAGAATGGCCTCTGTCCATACATTATCAGACCCCCTGTCTTCCTTCCACGACTTTTCATATTTATCATTAACCATTATCTGAATATTGAACCTACCCCTGTGTCGAACAATCATCTTCATGTTTGTTGATGGTCTTGTCTTTATCACCATCTCCTCTCCTCCGGAAAGAACCCTGCCGCCATCAGCAACAACCTTTTCCTGATCAGAGGAGAATGGAAGCTTCAAGGCATAGGAAGTTGCTCCTGACTTGTGCTCTGCCTCCCAGAACCTGTAATCATGAGTCTTTTCGTCCACAATATCAGCTACATCAAGGCTATCTATTAATAGATAGCCATCTATCTCCTTTAACACAGACACGCAGGAATCCCCTTTATGAAGCCATGCCTTTTCTGCTTCATAAACAACTAATGGTGCAAATGCTTCAATGCTTACCATCTTAGAGGAGTATACCCTTTTGCCAAGCAAACCAGACTGCTCAAGCCCAAGCTCGTTTTCTGACAGAACAAAGAATTGAGGATACACATCCCTTGACTCTAATGCCTCAAAAATGCTTCCTGCACCATTTCTAAAGGATGCAGCCAATCCATTACTGCCTATCCCTGAAATATCAATAAACCTTCTCTCGCCAAAATATGCCAAAGGACTCATCCCCTTAGCAGCAATGACAGCATCTGGAGGAAATTTTTCCTGTATCATCTTTCCAAGGGTGATTTCATGATAATATGTATTGTAGCAGCTCTTTCCATAGATAACACCAAAACAAATTGTACTGCATAAAGAAAAGAGCAAAAAGAAACAGAAGAATCCATAAAATATCTCCTTAAAAGAGGCAACACCCACAACAGAGGTTTTTGGAATCAGGGCAGCAATTGCCTGAGAAAACTGATATGTCCCAATGGCTGCCAATATGATAAAAACAGGATAGTAAGGAATTACCGCTATATTCCAGAGGGTATGCGCTGGATACAAAAAAGACGAAAGCAATATTCCGCCAAAAAACCAGAGAAGGGTCAGGGATACCACACCTATCTGCTTTGAAATTATTTCTCTGACAGATAAGGATAATCCAATTAATCCAAAGAAAAGAGCAAAGGGTGGAAAGTAGGCAGAGGTTTGTCCCTGGTCAGGATTGTTAATATTAAAGAATTCCCCGTTAAATCCAGAGAATATATCCTTTAAGAGAAAGAAAAAATATCTGCATGCCTGACCTATTATCTCTGGAAGGGGTGTGTTTGCCTGAAAAAGAATTGATTCTGAATGAATGGTATTTGGCAAAAGATTGCCTGTAAACAGAAGATTCATAAATAAATGAAATCCCCCGATTACAGCAGGGATACTGGTTAGAATACCCTTTGAAAAATCTATCTGTTTGGAGGCGATCAGGTTGATGAAAAAAACTACAGTTAACAACCAAACCAATATAACCCCTTCAAATCGGACAAGGGCTAAAGATGAGGCAAAAATTATTACCCCTGTGTATTTGTTGGTATTTATCGCCCTAAGAAAATAATATATTGTTAGCACGCTAAGTGTTGCAAACAAAAGGGTTTCTGTGCCGCCAAGGTATGTCCACAGGATTGGACCATTTAACAGAAAGAGAAGTGCTGCCAGTATCCCTGTTTCCTTATTTGCAACCTGTTGCCCGATTAAAAAAAGCAGCCAGGCTGAAAGCAAAAGAAGTGCTACGCCTGAAAAAAAGGCATAAAGGATTATCCCAGATCCCTTTATCCCGAGAATAAAGGCAGGGACTAAAAGCAGGGAATACAATAGTCCCCCTGCACCAGTGCTGGCCATATCACCCGGTGTATATTGAAAAAAATTACCTGCTGCCAGCTGTTTAGCATATTGAAACTGATAAAACGCCTTAGATGCTGGCAATGAAAGATGCCCCTCTGTATAAAAAAGCATGGCAACTAAATACAGAAGAGATGCCAAAATCCCTGTTCCAAGAATAATCCATGTCTCTTTGCTTACCCTTATCCGAGGGATAGCACCTCTGACAGAATTTGCCTGCGATACTTCAACCTTTTTTTTCTTTATCTTTCCCACTCCATTCCTCCCCTTGCGTAATATATATGCAATTCGTTAATTAAGTTGACACATACCTGCACACAGCAGTCATTCCTGCGAATGCAGGAATCTCCGTCTCCCCTTCTTTCTCAACCCTTTTCCTGTTTTGTCAAAAACTCCCTGGCAAAGGTCATGTAACTCTCTGCCCCTTTAGAACCAATATCATAAAGAATAATCGGTTTTCCAAAGCTTGGGGCTTCAGAAAGACGAACATTATTAGGGATAAGCGTCTTATATGTCTTATCAGCAAAACAGGTGGTAATTTCCTTAACCACCTGTTGGGCAAGGTTTGTTCTTGGGTCATACATAGTCAGGAGAATACCCTCTGTTTTCAGCGAGGGATTTAGCTTTCCATGAACAAGGGTAATAGTACTAAGGAGTTGACTTAATCCCTCAAGGGCATAATATTCGCATTGAATGGGTATCAAAACCGTATCTGCCGCAACCATGCTGTTTAGCGTAAGCAAGCCAAGCGATGGCGGAGTATCAATAAAGATAAAATCATAGTCATTTTTTATCCCCTGAAGGGCATTCTTGAGCATGAATTCCCTCTTTTCTAAGGATACAAGCTCTATCTCTGCCCCGGTAAGGATAACATTAGATGGAACAAGGAACAACTGCTCGATTTCTGTGCTGCAGACAGCCTCTTTAACAGCAGCATGCCCTATCAAAACATTATACATATTAGGATTAGACTTGTGTTTATCAATTCCAAGCCCGCTGGAGCTGTTTCCCTGTGGGTCCATGTCTACCAATAATACTTTTTTTCCTATCATCCCCAGACAGGCAGACAGGTTAATGGTTGTGGTGGTTTTTCCCACACCGCCCTTTTGATTAGCCACAACAATTGTTTTACCCATAGTTCTACTCCTCAGTTAGGACTTAGGGCAACCACAGGGGGTTGCCCCTACAAAGCAAACCAGCAATCATCAGTCGTTGCCCAACAACAGAGGGCAACCACAGGCAGACTGTGTAAAAACTCAAGTTCACGATAATTGTCCACAGAGGCAAGGCCCTTGTGCCTGCCCTCTGTCTCTGCAATCTGTTACAGCACAATCTGTCGTGTCAATCTCGCTACAGAGAAAGAGCCACAAAGGGTGTAAATTCTAAGACATAACCTTTGTCAGTCTCCTCTCATTTGTAATTTTCTGTGTTTTGTTGCAATTAGTTTCCCTACGATATTTACACCCTTTGTGATTCTTTCTCTTCTCGTTAATCTGTCGTGGCATTGATGCCCAAATCATGAGTTTTTACACAGTCTGTAGGGGGTTGCCCCTACGAGCAAACCAATTAATTAAGCGGCTTTTTCTCCGGCACACCTGTTCTTCTTGGATATTCAGCAGGCGTTTGCCGTATCTTTAACACCTT
>JAHIZN010000456.1 GCA_018814245.1 bacterium | reverse complement strand
CCATCAGGGTGAAATTCGGCAACAATTCAACCATAACATGGACAACCTCAGCAGTAAACGGCTCATTTACCGCAGCCTTTATCATTGACACCCAAAGCTATGGGACAAAGACCATCACTGCCTATGATGACAACAACAGCATAGAGGCAGGAACATTTACATACTGTATCACACCAAACATCATCGCCATCTCGCCCACAGAGGGCAGCGTTGGCACAATGGTAACCATTCAAGGCAATGGGTTTGGGACAAGCCATGCGATACGAATGGCGTTTGGCGGAAATGCAACCATAACCACAATCACATCAGCAAATAACGGCTCGTTTACCGCAGTATTTACTGTAGACACGCAAGCCTTTGGGACAACCAGCGTAACGGCGTATAACGGAATACAGCCGTGTACAGCCGGAGGAGTATTTACGATACTGGCAAATGTGTATAGCGTTACACCAAGCATGGGCACAGTAGGAACACTTGTAACTGTTAGTGGTAATGGGTATGGTTCTACAGAGTTACTTGCTGTTGGGTTTGGTTCTACCGCATGGCCTAATATTTTGGCTGGAACAAATGGTTCATTTGTTGTTGGGTTTACCGTTAATCAGCAGCCCTATGGCACTACAACCATAACCATAACAGGATTGGATGTATCTGATAAGGTGGTTAGTCGACCATTCTTCATCCTGCCCAAGATGACTCTTGTTTCACCAGTCAAGGGACCTGTGGGGACGGTTGTTACCATCTGGATAGATGGCTTTGCAGCAGGTGAGAGTGTTACCATAGGGTTTGGCAGGAATGCAAGCATAACCTATGCCACCACAAACAGCATGGGGACATTATCCACCATATTTATTGTCAATACCCAACCATGTGGTACAACAACCATTACAGCATCAGGTGTAACCTCAGCTGCTAATGTGTTTGTCATTGATCCACAGATAATTGCATTTACCCCTGTTTCCGGAACAGTGGGATCCATGGTAAGCATAGCCGGTGACGGATATGGTGACAGCGAGTTGGTAAGGATCAAGTTTGGAAGCAATACAAGCATCAGGACAACCAGTGCCTCAAGCGAAGGCTCATTCAGCACAACATTTACGGTAGATACGCAGAGTTATGGAGTAGTAACTGCAGCAGCCATAGGTAATGTCAGCTTAAGGAATGTTGAGCGAACATACCAGATCCTGCCCAACATCATCTCCATCCTACCCAACACCGGCAGTGTGGGAACAATAGTAACTGTTCGAGGCAATGGGTTTGGGACAGGCTTGGGTATCAGGATAGAGCTTGGTACAAATACAGCCATAACCACAACCACAGCAGAAGCAAACGGCTCATTCACCGCTATATTTACAATAGATACACAAATCTGTGGGATAACAACCATCACAGCCTATGATGACACAACTAATGCTAAGGGAACACTATCCATACTGCCCAACTTCTACAACTACACACCAAAGAGCGGGATAGTGGGAACGATGGTAACTGTCAATGGCAATGGGTTTGGGCTAAATGAGGATATACACATAACATTTGGGAATAATGCGACAATCACCACAGTCACAACAAATGACAGCGGTTTATTTACCTCCAGCTTTACTGTTGATCTGCAGGTCTACGGCACAAAGACAGTCATGGCAACAGGGCTGACAAGCGGTCGTGTATTTGAGGATGTATTCAATATATCATCAGTGATAACAAATATGACCCCAACCATTGGCTCAGTAACCACACAGATAACCATCAGCGGCAATGGATATGGAGCAAGTGAAACTATTAAGATAAGCTATGGGAACAGAACAACCATGACCACAGTCATAGGTGAGACAACAACAGATGCAAATGGCTCATTTACCACAACATTTACGATTGACACCCAAACCTATGGAACAAGATCCGTGATAGCAGCAGGGCTTGATTCAGGCAGGAGCGATTCAAGGCTGCTCAAGCTTGTAGCCAGACTATGGCAGGTATCACCAACAACAGGTACCGTTGGAACAAGGATAACGATTTGGGGTGATGGATATTCTGAGGCAGAATCAATCAGTATCAATCTGGGGATACTTGGTATTATTACAACTAACCCATCACCAATCAAGGCATATGGTGGAACATTCAGTGCCAGCTTCCTAATCAATACACAGATTTCAGGGACAACAACCATTGAGGCAACAGGGTATGGTGCAGGCAAGTCATTACAGAGCACCACAAACTATGTCTGGATTGATGGACATATCACCAGTGTCTTGCCGGCATCTGGTCCGGTTGGAACAATGGTTACGGTAACTGGTGATGGGTTTGGCAGGAATGAATCCGTACCTATAACCTTTGGCCAGACAAATGGTATAAATACTGCCATAACCAGCGAGTTCGGCACATTCGCAGTAACCTTTACTGTTAATACCCAACCTGTTGGCACAACCACCGTTCTTGCTACAGGCAGCCTGACCAAGGATGATGAGATATTCAGGATTACCACAGGTATTGCGACCATTAGCCCTGCTCAGGGTACGGTTGGGACATTGGTTTCAATCACTGGCGGTGGGTATCAGGCAGGTGAGCAGGTCAGAATAGAGCTTGGGCAGACAACCACCATCAATACTTGTACAGCGGATACCAATGGCTGGATACAGGGGAGTTTTATTGTTAACGAACAGATCTATGGTTCCAAGACCGTGACAGCTACTGGCATTAGCTCTAACTCTGTTGGTATGATTGGGTTTACGATATTGCATAACCTGACATATCTGACACCAACAAGCGGTACGGTGGGCAGGGTGATTACTGTTTATGGTAATGGATATAATGCTGGTCAGATATTCCTTGAGTTTGGTGGTACGCCAGTCATTAAAACAGGCAACACCACACCTGATGGGACATTTGCTATCACCTTTACCATCGACACCCAACCCTATGGGACAACAACTGTAACAGCCAAGGATTGTGTAGGTAAATTGGATACCGCAGTAGTAGTTATCACCTCTCATATTGTGAGTGTAACACCTGCAATTGGCTCAGTCGGGACAAGGGTAACGGTTGCTGGTGATGGTTATGCCAATACCGAATTGATCAGGATTGCCCTTGGCTGGACACAAACGATTACTACAATTGGTGCCAGTAACAAGGGTTCATTCAGCACTACATTTACCGTTGACATTCAGCCCTCAGGGACAGCAAGCCTTACAGCCTATGGTACAACCGATGAGGTTAATAGACAGTACACGAAAGAATTCAGGATTCGTGGCGAGATTACCCTTGTTTCACCTACCAATGGCAGCGTAGGGACAACCATTACGGTAACTGGTAATGGATATGGTGCCTCAGAGACAGTGTCCATAGACTTTGGCTTAAAAACACCAATTGCTGCACCGGACTGCAAGTATGATGGAATATTCAGCACAACCTTTACCATTGATACTCAGGTGTTTGGGACAAAGACACTGACTGTGACTGGCCAAGCCACAGCTGATGTTAGTATACGAAAGATAAAGGTTATGCCTGAAATAGTTAGCGTGAGTCCGCTGAATGGTACGGTTGGCACAGTGATTACCATCTATGGCACAGGCTATGCGGGAACAAGTACTGTTTCTGTTAAATTTGGAACAGAGGATAATGTTGGTTGGAGTAACATTGTGGGTAGGCTCGATATTGAAACATCAGACAGGGGAATATTTACAGGCTATCTTGATACAACAATACCTCAAGCCTATGGCTCAACCACAATCACTGTCTATCATATGGCAACAGAGATTACGGCTGATAATTGGTTTACAATTACACCAAGGATATATCAGGTAACACCCAATGCGGCTACGGTTGGAAGCATGGTCACTATTTATGGGGACGGCTATGGTGCAATTGGTACGGTTAGCGTTAAATTTGGCAATACCACATCCATTACCATGGGTCATACAAATATCTCAGGGACATTCAGCACCTCGTTTACAGTGGATACCCAAGCGTATGGGATAACAACCATTACAGGTTATGGACGCTTTGCTCAAGCTCATTATTCAGAAAATACCATGCAGATTATCACTCAGGTTTATAGCGTTACCCCGACCATTGGAAGCGTTGGAACAATGATAACTGTGTCTGGTAATGGGTATGCATCCACAGAGGCAATTGAGATATTGCTTGGTGCAGAAAAGATGACCATTATTTCAGGTACAATGACCACAGGTGATGGCGGCTTTGCGGCTAATTTTGCTGTTACCACGCAAGCCTTTGGAGCAAAGGTGATTACAGCTACAGGACCAGATTCCAAACGGCCGGCATACAACGGATTTTTCATCATTCCAGAGGTTTATTCTGTGGTACCAACCACAGGTACAGTGGGAACACCCATGACAATCTCTGGCAGCGGCTATGGCTCTGCTAAATGGGTGTACATCAATTTTGGTACAAGACCAGGGACAGCAAGCAGTAACCAAATTAAGACACAAGATAAGGGGACATTTGTCTACACCTATACACCAGAGTCAGGCTTCCCGCAGCCAGCAGGAACAACAACCATTACTGCATGGGAAGAGGGCGGGGATGTACTGCGTGTGGCTGCCCGGACATTCTATATTCAGTCACATGTCTTCTCTGTCAGTCCAAGTGAGGGCAGCGTAGGAGCAACAATTACCATTAAGGCTGATGGGTATTCCGCCAACTTCCCGGTCAGGATAGACTTTGGCACAATACAGAGCAAGGCAGTTGGGACAACCTCTGAGTCAGGGACATTTAGTCAAACCTTTATCATTGACCCACAGCCTTATGGGATAACGAGCATTACAGCTGCATGCAGGCTGAATACTGCCGGGAATGTATGCAGGATCCTGCCAAACATTATTCTGGTAACACCAAGCCATGGCAGCGTGGGGACAGTGATTACGGTACGAGGTGACGGCTTTGGGGCAACCGATACCATTAATATTAACTTTGGCAGTACGGCTAAGATTGTTATGCCCATGTCTGACAGATACGGTACATTCACAACCAGCTTTACCATTAACCTTCAACCGTATGGGACAACAACCATTGCAGCATGGGATGAGGAAACACCAAGTATTATCTGGGCTTACGATAAACTGAAGATTGATACGCATATTACCTTGGTAACACCACTCTCTGGCACAGTAGGCACAATGGTGAGCGTGACAGGTGATGGGTTTGGAGGGATTGAGCAGGTAAGGATTGAATTTGGCACAACACAGAGTATTACGGTTGCCATGTCAACAGTTGATGGCTACTTTGAGGCATCATTTACGATTGACAGCCAGTCCATAGGCACAAACACCATTACTGCTTATGGATTAAATAGCGGACAGTATTATGCCACCTATACCCTCAGGGTAATGCCCAAGCTGACGAGCATTGTACCCACAGAGGGTACGGTTGGAACAACCATAACCCTTTATGGTGACGGCTTCTGCAAGAGTGAAACAATCAGGATTGACTTTGGCAGTACGCTGACCATGACGGTTGGGGCAAATGCTGACGGCTCGTTTATCCGTGAGTTTATGGTTAATGAACAGGCGTACGGAACGAGCGCAGTAATTGCTACCGGGCTTTCTTCGGGCGGTGTGGCAAGTATTGACTTTAAGATATTGCAGAGCATTACTTATTTGAGTCCGACGACAGGTACGGTGGGTGACTTTATAACTATATCTGGTCAGGGCTATGGCAGGTATAACTGGGTAAGGCTTGAGTTTGGAACCACTCCAACCCTGAGCCAGAAGCTTGCCAGTGTAGGTGGTACATTTACCCATACCTTTGCCATTGATACTCAAGGTTATGGAACAACAACCCTGACTGCATGGGATGATACCCATGGAATTTGTATCAAGAGGACACTGTTTATCCTGCCAGAGATAATTATGGTAACACCCAATAGGGGTACGGTTGGCAGCTTGGTGACAGTGGCTGGGAATGGGTATCGAGCAAGTGAGATCATCTGTGTTGAATTTGGATCAAATATGAATCGGTCGCTTACACCTGTACCAACTATTGTCACGGAATATGGTTCATTTACCACTACATTTACGGTTGATACTCAGAGCTATGGTACAACAACCATTACAGCTACAGATGGATTGGCAAGTGCCTCAAAGCTGTATACCATCCTGCCGGAGATAATCAATATCACACCAAGCAGGGGTACGGTTGGATCCATGGTAACCGTGGCTGGCAATGGCTATGGCTCAGGCAAACAGATACGGCTTGAGTTTGGCAGTGTTACCACAAAGATAAATACCTATGCTGATGTACAGGGCTCGTTTACTGTCAGCTTTACGGTTGATACACAATACTATGGAACAGTAACAATTGGGGCACACGACGATGATAATCAGTTGACAATTCGCAAGAAGTACACTATTCTGCCCAATATCATCCTGATAACACCAAGGGCTGGAACAGTCGGCTCATGGGTAACAGTAGCTGGTAATGGGTTTGGGATGGCTCGAAATATCAGGGTACAGTTTGGGAATACTCAAACCATGACAACAACATGGGCAGAATATTGCGGTTCATTTACCACGCAGTTTACCATAAATACTCAGAGCTATGGCACCACAACCATTAGAGCCTATGATGATCAAAATGGGATTAGTGATCAAGGGACAAATACCATTTTGCAAAACATCATCCTGATAACACCTGTTAAGGGAACGGTGGGGACAGTGATTACGGTTGCTGGTAATGGGTATGGCGCATCAAGATTGGTGAGGATTGAGTTTGGTACAACCACAGCTATTGTTAGTGTGAATGCTCAAGTTAATGGTTCATTTACGGCTGCATTTACGATTGATACACAAGTGTATGGTACAACAACCATTACGGCTCACGATGATTTCTATCAGGTAAGGTCAGCTGGTACGGCAAGCATCCTGCCGAATATATTCTCTTGTTTGCCTACATTTGGCTCTGTGGGTACATTAGTGACCATCAAGGGTAATGGCTACGGTGCAATTGAGAACATCATGGTTGACTTTGGGACAACGCCGGATGTGAAGCTGGTAGATACAGATAATACAGGTTCATTTACCACAATATTTACCGTGAATCTCCAGCCGTATGGAACATGTACTATTATGGCTGCAGGAACAGTTACGGGTGTTACTTCCTGGAAGCAGTTTAATATCTCATCAGTGATTACTGATATGACACCAACCAAGGGTTCGGTTACAACGGTTGTCATGATTTCTGGTAATGGCTTTGGCAGCTCTGAGCCTATTCAGATAGGTCTTGGCAAGAATGCAACCATTACCAGAACAACCTGTGATGTCAACGGCTCATTTACCACAACCTTTGTAATTGATACACAGGTTTATGGGACAAAGACCGTGACGGTTATTGGGCTTAGCTCAAACAGGACTGATTCTCGTCAATTCCTGATTGAGGCAAGCGTTGCCTATGTCTCACCATCCGCGGGTACGGTTGGGACAGTTGTTACCATACTTGGGACAGGGTATGGTTATGAGGAATTCATCTATGCCCACTTTGGAACAAAACCACAGATTGCATACCTGCTTAAAGCAAGCCATGATGGCTCGTTTACCATCAGGTTTACCATTGATACACAGCAAGCCGGTACAACCACGGTTACGGCTGAGGGGATGAATAAGGCATTGCAAAAGGCATACAATACCTTTGTCATCAAGCCAGAGGTCTGGAGAATATCACCAACCGAGGGTGTTGTGGGTACAGTTGTTACGGTTTGGGGTACTGGTTATGTAGCATCAGAGACTGTCAGTCTTGACTTTGGAACAAAGATTGAGTCAGCAACAGCAAGTGCTATTAATGACGGCAGCTTTGTGGCATACTTTGTGGTTGATACCCAGCCGGTTGGGACCACTACGGTCAGGGTGACAAGTACTACCCTTAACTGGTCACACTATAACTACTTCAAGATTACCACCGGTATCTTTGTTACGCCTCAAACAGGGAGCGTGGGTACAACCATCAATGTTTGGGGTGCGGGCTATCAGGCATATGAAGAGGTAAGAATAGGCTTTGGGACAAACAATACCATTACTACTACCCAGGCATCAGGGATAGGCAATATCAATACAACCTTTACCATTGATGCTCAAGCCTATGGTCCGCGTCCGGTAACAGCAGAGGGTATCGCATCTGGTGTAGCAGCTACAACAACTTGTACGATATTCCAGCACATTACCCATGTTCTGCCAAATACCGGACCGGTTGGTACGGATGTTGAGATACTTGGTGATGGCTATGAACGCATTGATACCATATCCATTCAGTTTGGGACAACGCCGCAGATAGTCTTTGGACCAGCATCATTTGACGGTACATTCTCACTCAGGTTTGTGATTGATACTCAGGTCTATGGGACAACAACCGTGACTGCTACTGGTATTAATGGTGTTAAAGAGGTTGATGATGATACCTTCTTTATTGCCTCAAAGGTTCATGTTGTTACACCAAGTACTGGCTCGGTAGGGACAATGGTCAGCGTTATTGGTAAGGGCTATGCAGCCACAGAGACTGTTCGAATAACCTTTGGCACAACAACAACCATTGCTTCACCAATAACCGATATCAGCGGCATGTTTACCACCATCTTTACAATTGATCACCAGTTCTATGGAACAAAGAGTGTCATTGCCGCAGGCTTGCAGGATGAGACAAATCATCTGGCAGATAACAGATTCCATATTGAATCAGATGTGCCGCTTGTTACCCCAACCTATGGGACGGTAGGCAGCTTCATTACCATTGTCGGCACTGGGTATGGATCAGGTGAAAATGTAACCATTGATTTTGGCAAGACAATGCCAATCGAGACACCGAGTGCAGATGTCAAGGGTGACTTTAGCCTCATATTTACGGTGGATACCCAAATATATGGGACAAAGACCGTGGTCGTTACTGGTACGGATACACAACAGGTGGTCAACAGATATTATAAGATTATTCCAGAGGTGGTTAGCCTGTCACCATCGTTTGGTACGGTTGGTGGAACGGTTACGGTTTATATGACTGGTTATGGTGAGCAGGAACAGATCTGGCTGCACTTTGGAACAGATAGCTACTATAAGAATAGTGCCTATAATACATCAATCGATGGTACCTTGACCATGAGCTTTGTGGTTAATACACAACCCTATGGCTCAACAACGCTAACCGGCATGGGTACGGATTCGTTATGCTCTGCCTATAATTTCTATGGCATCAAGTCCAACATCATTACCGTAGCACCAACCACCGGCTCAGTTGGGACGATTGTGACTGTGGCTGGTAATGGGTTTGGGCTAAACTCAGGGGTACGGATCAAGTTTGGTGTAAATGATTCTATTAAACTTACCAGCTCTGTGGCAGAGGGGTCATTTACAACTACATTTACGGTTGATACGCAAGGACAGGGGATTACAACCATTACTGCCTACGATACCAACGGTCCGGATGCTAATGCCTCTGGTACATTTGCAATTACAGCCAATATAACTGGCATAGTACCAACGACCGGCACAGTAGGAAGCCCTGTTACGGTATATGGTAATGGGTATGGGGCAACTGAAAATGTCCGAATCAGCCTTGGTAAGAATACAAGCATAACCACAACTCAGGCAACAGTTATGGGTGAGATTACAGCCGTGTTTACGATTGATGCGCAATCCTATGCCACTAAGAGCGTCACAGGAAAGGGCTTAAAAACAAATCAGCAGGCATCTATTAATTACTTTATCAAGCCGGATATCACCCATGTTCTGCCCAGTAGCGGTACGGTTGGGACGCATATCACGGTTACTGGTGATGGATATAGTCCCACGGCAGACTTGTGGATTGATTTTGGCGGTCGGATTTATCCAGCCGGTCATATTGCTACAACACAGACCACACCGAATGGTACATTTGCGGTTGAGTTTGACATTGATACCCAGCCCGGCGGGACAACAACCATTACGGCTCATGATTATTATACTGTGGCTACTGCGACTACCTTCTATATCACTGCCAAGGTATATAGCGTCACACCCGCTGCTGGTACGGTTGGCACAATGGTAACCATCTGGGGCAATGGCTATGCTGCCTCAGATACAATACAGGTTGACTTTGGGACAACACCATCCAGGGCATTGGTTTTGGCAAGTGGGGTAAGCGGTTCTGGCATGACTGGCGGTGCGGGCGGAACATTTACTGCTGTCTTTACCATAAATACGCAAATCTATGGCACAACAACCATTGTTGCCTCTGGTTCTATCCTTAATATGGCAACCAATACCCTGACTATTCTGCCGAGGATTATCAGGGTTTCACCAAATTATGGCACGGTAGGGACATTTGTCACGGTCTCTGGCAATGGCTATGGCTACAAGGAACGGATTGAGGTCAATCTGGGCACCACACCAACCATTGCCTATGCAACCAGCGAAAAGTATGGGTCATTTACAGTAATCTTTACCATTGACCATCAACCGCTCGGTACAAAAACAATTACCGGATATGGATTATCTACAGGTATATCTGCATCTGAAACATTTATCATCAATCCAAAGGTTGAATTTGTTTCACCAAACCATGGTACGGTTGGCTCCAGTGTTTATGTTGAGGGTGACGGCTATGCGGCTAATGAGGGTGTGAGGATAAACTTTGGGACAAGCAGGTCTGTATATACTCAGGCTGACAAGTACGGCTCATTCTCAACCACCTTTACGGTTGATACTCAAGGGTGGGGCGTGACCACTATCCTTGCTACAGGGACATCATCAGGGACATCATCCATTAACTTCTATACCATTGAGACCGAGATAACCTTAGTTAGCCCAACATTTGGTACTGTAACCACCATGATCACAATTAAGGGCAATGGGTTTAAGACAAATGAGCTGATACGAATTGACTTTGGGAATACGATAAGTATTACTGAAACCTATGCAGACAATATTGGCTCGTTTACCACAGTGTTTACGGTTAATACGCAAACCTATGGGACAAAGAGCATTATTGCCACAGGTGTTGTTTCCAACGAAGCGGCGGATGGTGACTATTGTATCATTGCCAGGGTCTGGGAGGTAAGCCCGAATACTGGTACGGTGGGGAGAACGGTTACGGTTAAGGGTGATGGGTATTGTTCCAATGAGTCGATTGGGATACAGTTTGGGACAAATATAAATGTTGAACCACGCTATCAAGTAGAACAAGACTTAAGTGTTATAAATACTGATGCAGATGGTGCCTTTGTGACTACCTTTAATATACCAACTCAGCCAGCGGGTACAAGTACGGTTCTGGCTCGCAGTTGGGGTGACAATCCACAGCAGGCAATGAATTTCCTTAAGGTTATCGGGCATATTGTCAAAGTAGATCCACCATCAGGGCCAGTGGCAAGGACCATAGTTATGGTAAATGGTAATGGCTTTGGAACAGATGAGGTTGTCCAAATAGACTTTGGGAACACCGCATCTATTACCCTGGTTTCAGCCAATATACATGGTGTGTTTACGGCCATGTTTACGGTAGATACCCAGCCGGTTGGCATTACAACCATTGTTGCCACAGGGCTTACCTCATTGACATCTGATAATGATACATTCTATATCACTACAGGGGTAACATCCATATCCCCAACGGCTGGAACCGTAGGGATGCTCATCCATCTTGAGGGTACAGGTTATCAAGCAGATGAGATTGTTTGTGTTGACTTTGGGGATGATAAAACCGTAACCACGGCTACAGCTATGCCAAATGGTGTCTTTGCGGCTAACTTTACAGCTACATCTCAGCCATGGGGTGATGTGGTTGTGCTGGCTCATGGTGTTGAGTCTGGTGCATCGGGCACCATCATGTTCAAGATGACTGAGAATTTGATAATTACACCTACAGCAGGTACGGTAGGGAGTACGGTATATCTGACATGTACGGGTTATGGTTGGAGCAAGATGGTTAATGTCAGATTTGGGACAACATATCCTATGATTTCAGGGACAGCAACACCTGATGGTGTGTTTATTACTCAGTTTACCATCAATCAGCAGCCTGTTGGTCCAACATCAATTACTGCTCATGGGGCAGTGGTGCTTGCCCAGTTTACCATGATATTTATCATTAATCCTAATATCTGGGTACAACCAACAGATGGTACGGTTGGAAGGATTATAACCGTATGGGGTACCGGCTATGATGCAGATGAGGATATCAGGGTTGATTTTGGTCAAACCAAGACAATCAATACTAATCATACAGATATTTGCGGTACATTCATCGGCACATTTACTATTGATACCCAGCCCATAGGTACAACAACCGTTATCTGTACTGGCTTGAACAGTGGGACATCAACAGATGCTATTGTTATCATCAAACGCGAGATTACTGGTGTATTCCCAACCTTTGGCTCGGTTGGGGCAACCATTATGATTGCCGGTACAGGCTATGATGCTGGCGAGCCTATTCGTATAGGGTTTGGAACAACAGGGAGTATCACTACAACCTTTGCCAGCCCAATGGGATCATTTAGTGCTTCGTTTACCATTGATACCCAGTTTACCGGGACAAAGACCATCACTGCCCATGGCTTGCAATCTGGTGCCGAATACTATGGTTATTGCCGTGTTATGCCCAAGATTATCCTTGTTTCACCAAGTAGTGGTATAATAGGCACACCGGTTTATGTTGTTGGTACTGGTTATGGTAATGGTGAGAGGGTTAAGCTTGATTTTGGTACTAGTATGAGTGCAGCAACCACATGGAATGCAACGAATGTAGGTACATTTGACGGCTGGTTTAATGCCGATCCACAGCCTTATGGTACCACGACTCTTGTGGTGACAGGACTTACCTCTGGTGTTGGCACTATTTCCAACTTCTTTATTGGTGTCAAACTGACACATGTTATTCCACCATACGGAACAGTTGGTGCGGTGGTTACGGTTGAAGGTAATGGGTATAATCCGTCTGGTAATATCCATATCACCTTTGGCAAGAGTCCAACCGCTGCGACTACAGTAACAGATGCTGCGGGCTCGTTTGTGGTACCGGTTACGGTTGATGTGCAGGCGTTTGGAACAACCACTGTTATGGCTACTGGCGTAGACATTGGAGCATCATCAACCTTCTCAGAGTTCTTTATTATCAAGTCAAATATCATCTACTATTCGCCGAGAGAGGGTTCTGTAGGGACAGTAGTAACCATCAAGGCTGATGGCTATGGAAGCGGGGAATTGGTGGTTATTGGGTATGGGATGAATCCAACCCTGACAACTACCAATGCCTCAACAAATGGCTCATTTACCAAAGTGTTTACTATTGATACCCAACCCTATGGATCGCATACCATTACGGTCAGCGGTATGGATAGTAAAGAGATTAATTATAACATATTCAAGGTTGAACCAAGGATTATCTTAGTTTCACCGTCGTTTGGTACGGTAGGGACACAAATAGAGTTGCGAGGTAATGGATATTATGCCAATGATGAGTTAAAGGTGTATTTTGGTACCACAGAGGTAAGCACAGAGGGTGAAACCGATAAGCTTGTTACAACAGACAGCCTGAGGGGCACATTTGTGATTTACTTTACCACAGGTGTCCGTCCAGCCGGGACAACAACCATCCTTGCCCGAAGCAAGGGCTATCCCGGTCAACGAGACACATCCACCTTCTTTATCATTCCCAGGATTATTGTCTGTACCCCAACCCATGGTACGGTTGGTACAACCATCAGCCTTGAGGGTAACGGGTATTATGCAACAGAAAGCGTGAGGATTAATTTCGGGACAAATGGAACCATAACCACGGTAACCACAAGCGGTGTTACTCAAGTACCAGCGAATGATTTATGGGTTGGCGGCACCTTTAGCGTTACCTTTACCATTGACACCCAGCCCTATGGCACAACAACCATTCTGGCTACCGGGCTTGACTCCAAGCTGACAGCGAGCCAGCAAATCCGTATTGAGCCAAGCATTCCATTCGTTATTCCGTTCGGCGGTACGGTTGGATCTACCGTGACGGTTATTGGTAATGGGTATGGTGTCTCTGAAGGGATTGTGGTTGATTTTGGTAAGTATTTTGATATGACCCGGGCAAAGACCGACATCAAGGGTTCATTTACAGCCACATTTACCGTTGATACACAACCCTATGGGACAACAACCATTCGGGCAACAGGGACAAATACAGGTGTTCTGTCAGAAAATACCTATATAATTATCACCAAGCTATCGCTGATAACGCCGAATAAGGGCACGGTTGGTACGCTTATCTCTATTTATTCCAATGGCTATGGCAGCGGAGAGACCATTAATGTTATCTTTGGGACAACACCATCAAGAGCCATTGCGCAAGCATCAAGCGAGGGTACATTCAGCACCACCTTTACCATTGACAGGCAGCAGCTTGGTAGTACTACAATCAGAGTTGTTGGGGTATCTACCGGCAAGGAGGATGTTGGCTATATAACCATTAATCCGGCTATTCCATCGGTTTCGCCAATCACTGGTACGGTAGGGGCATTTGTTACGGTTATCGGTGATGGTTATAAGGCAACTGAGGGTGTAAGAATCTCTCTTGGACAAAACACAACTATCTCTGTGGTGACCACAGATGCCTGTGGTTATTTTGAGTCCATATTTACCATTGATACTCAGAGCTATGGGACAACAACCATTCTTGCTACTGGCCTTGATTCTGGTACAGTTTCAATCAATAGATTAAAGATTACACAAGAGATAATTACCCTGTCACCAGATACGGGTACCGTGGGGATGATTGTTACACTTGAGGCAAATGGTTTTGGTGCAAATGAAGTACTCAGGATTGACTTTGGGACAATAAGATCAATCACTGTAACCAATGCCAGCGCAAACGGCTCATTCTCAACCACATTTACCATTGATACTCAAAGACAGGGAACAACAACGGTATTGGTTACCGGCTTAACTACAGGCGAGCAGGATATGATTTACTTCAATATCAGGCCAAGGATATGGTCAGTAACACCGAATTCCGGCTCAGTGGGTACAATTGTCAGCCTGTGTGGTGATGGGTTTGGTGCAGGAGAGGATATAGGGATTGACTTTGGCAAGACAGCAACGATTGTCCAGACAAGTACAAATATATATGGTGCATTCAGTACGGCCTTTACCATTGATACTCAAAGCTTGGGGACAACTACCATCCTTGCCAGAGGGATAACATCAAATGAGCAGGCAGGGAATGAATGCCGCATCTATGCCCATATCACCCTTCTTTCGCCGACTGTGGGAACGGTTGGTACATGGGTTACGATTGAGGGTAATGGCTATGGCGGAAATGAGACAATACAGATTGATTTTGGTACAACACAGAGTATTACCAATATTGAGACAACGCAGGACGGCACATTCAGTGTAAGCTTTACTGTAAATCCACAGGTGTATGGCTTTACTAATGTCAGGGCATATGGCTTGACCTCAAACGGGAGTGATAGTGTTCGGTTTATTATTACGGTTGATGCGACTACGATTACCCCAAATTCAGGAGCCATTGGAACAGAGGTAATGATGATGGGTGCTGGATATGGGGCAAGTGAGACCATCCGTATCTCTTATGGTTCAACCAAGACTATTGCTACCTGCAAGGCAAACGAGGCTGGATTATTTATAGTTACCTTTACTGTTGATACTCAAGCATGGGATATGGCCTCTCAAGGCTCCAAGACAGTGACAGCATATGGGTTGGTGACGGCTGCAGCCTCATCCCTTACCTTCAAGCTAATACAAAGAATCTTAAAGGTATTGCCAACTGAGGGCAGTGTAGGGACGGTTGTTACTATATGGACTGATGGGTATGCACCCAATGAGCCTATCTGGAATGCATTTGGTAATGCAAATCATGGACCGACATACTATGCATCCGCAGCCGGAACACTTACCTCAACCTTTGTTGTTAATACTCAACCGGGCGGAACAACAACCATTACTGCTGATGGTAAATGGGGGTCAACGAATAATCCTCATACTGCTCAGAATATCTTTATCATCAAGGGCAGGGTATTGTCTGTTAATCCTTCAAGCGGAACCGTCGGGACAAGGATAACGGTTAATGGTGATGGTTATGGTTCTGGTGAAATAGCGAAAGTTCATTTTGGGTTTACCAAAACAATTGCCCATGCTGTAGTTGATGGTGTGGGTAAGTATAATACATCCTTTGTAGTGACAACACAACCAGCCGGGACAACAACTATTACAGTAGCAGGTCCTGTATCTAATCAGGAAAGCAGGGGATATTTCAAGGTTGAGACTGGCTTGACATTGATTACGCCTACAAATGGTACGGTAGGGACATGGGTAATTATTGAGGGTTGCGGCTATGGCAGTGTTGAGCGTATTCGTATTAGTCTTGGAACAACGCCGACCATTACTATGGCGACAAGTAGTATTTATGGCTCATTCTCAGCAACCTTTACGGCTGATACTCAGCCGTTTAGCAACAGGGTTTTATCTGCTATTGGAATAAATAGCGGCATGATAAAGAGTGGTGTGTTTAATATTCGGGCTGCAGTGACTGATATTTCCCCAACATTTGGTACGGTTGGCAAAGTTATTACGGTTTGGGGGAATGGTTTTGTTTATCCTGATGTAGTTTATGTACGATTTGGTAATGGAGGTACAATACCGGTTGGCGATACCGTAAGTAACGGCTCATTTATGGTCACCTTTACCATTGATACCCAAAACTATGGGACAAAGGCTGTATTAGTTAGCGGAAATGCTACACCAGCTGTTTTGGGGTACTGCAAGATAATAGGTGATACAGCCATGGTGACACCGTCCATTGGCAGTGTAGGAACGATAGTAACTATAACGGGTGGTGGTTATAGCGATACTGAGCTTATTCGGGTTTACTTTGGTACATTTAATGATGAAATTACCTCTATCTCTGCCGGAGCAAATGGTCACTTTGAGTCTATATTTACCATTAATACTCAAAGTTGCGGGACAACAACCATAAGGGTTAAGGGGTTTGGCGAGTCGTCTCAGGAGACATTTAATAGATTCTTTATCAATAGCAATGTGGTTTCAGTTATACCAACACAAGGGAGTGTTGGATCTAAGGTAACGGTTTATGGCAATGGCTATGCCTCTGCAGAAACAATAAATATCAAACTTGGAGCAAATGATTCTATAAGTTCTCCTGGAAGCAATAACCTTGGTGAATTTACGACCATCTTTACGATTGACATACAGCCATTTGGGACAACAACAATTATAGCAAGTGGGATAAACTCTGGTCAGGCAGCACAGAATATCTATGGTATTGTCGGCAATCTTATCTCAGTGAAGCCATTCTCTGGTATTATCAGTACAAGGATTACAGTAGAGGGTAATGGATATGGAAAGAGTGAACAGATAACTATTGATTTTGGTACAACCAAAACCATTGCTCAGATTACATCCTCACAGAATGGGACATTTACTGTATCCTTTACTGTGGATACGCAACACTATGGACGAAATAGTATTACGGCTACAGGGATGACCACAAAGACTAAAGCCGGCAATATTGCCTTCTGTGTTATGCCAAGAATATACTCTGTCAGTCCAACCATTGGTTCGGTGGGTACTATTGTAACACTCAAGGGTGATGGCTGGAGTGTTAATGAGGCAGTTAATTTCTATTTTGGTAATGAATTTTACAAGTATACAGGCGGCAGTGACCAGCCCATTGGGTATACACAAACAAGTCAATTTGGAACATTTACCGGCAGCTTTATGGTTGACCTTGAACCCTATGGAACAAAGAACATTACGGCTAAAGGGATAAGGACTGGTGGTGATATTGCTGTCAATGAGTTCATGATTATTGGTAATATTACCCGTGTTTCGCCATCCATTGGTACGGTTGGCAGCTGGGTGACGGTTGCGGGTAATGGGTTTGATGGTACGGCTAATGCAGGTTTAGGCTTTGGCGAGTATCTGCATATTGACTTTGGTAAGACAAATGACAGGATAGGGTATACTGAGGTCTCGGCAAATACGCTTGGCACATTCCTGACTACATTTACAGTTGATACTCAGAGCTATGGACTGACGACTGTACGGGTAAGGGGAGGTTACAGCGGGTGTGTATCAGAGAAGATATACAGGATAACAGGCAATATTGTTACTGTAACACCAATAGGCGGGACACTTGGGAGCATAGTAACAATTACAGCTACAGGATTTGGTGCAAGCGAGAGCATATCTGTTGACTTTGGTACAAGTCAGGATGTTGGCTCGGCTATGTCAAGTAGTGATGGTACATTTACTACAAGCTTTACTATCGATACTCAACCCTCTGGCGAGACAATCATATTAGCTGAAGGCAGCCTGTCAGGGGCAGCAGCCACACATAGCTGCTATATTCATGGAAAGATTATTGAGGTAACACCAACTGCCGGCTCTGTGGGAACAATAGTTACGGTTAGCGGTGTTGGGTATGGTATTGTAGAGGATATAGGGATTGGTTTTGGGAACAATGGACAGATAGTAACTGGACAGACAGATGACAATGGTATCTTTATCATTGCCTTTACCGTAGATACTCAGGAAGCAGCTACTAAGACCATAACTGCAGTAGGGTTCAGGTCATCTGAGCAGAGCCAGTCTGCCTTCTTTATTACTGGTCGGGTGACTGGTATTCAGCCATCAAGCGGACCAGTAGAGACAACGGTTACACTTACTGGTAATGGTTATAAAGGGGATGAGGAAATACATGTTAATCTTGGGACAACTATAACTATAGCAAGGGGTTATACACAGACAGACGGCAACTTTGAGATAGTATTTACCATAGATGACAAGACAGCAGGGACACACTCGGTTGTTGCTCAGGGCATTGAATCAGGTCAGATTGATTATACTGAGTTTGTTGTTAATTATGGTATCTCTATCCTGAGCCCAACAAGTGGTACGGTTGGGACACAGGTGAGGATTGTGGGTAATGGTTATGGAACTACTGTTGCTGAGGATGTCAGGATTTCCTTTGGGACAACGGTTACCATGGCAGTACTTGCTACAAGTGATAGCGGAAGGTTTGAAGCCATGCTTACGGTTGACACTCAGGTTTATGGGACAGCTACAGTAGTTGCTGTTGGACTTAGCAGCGGCAAGGTTAATCAGGTTTATTTCTTTGTTACACAAAGGATAAGCAATATAATCCCGACTGTTGGTACTGTGGGAACACCGGTTGTAGTGACTGGTGATGGGTATTATAAAGAGGAGTTGATAAATGTTGATTTTGGTACAAAGATAAAGATTAAGGCGGTTTATACTAATCCAGGTGGGAGATTTGAGGCAGCGTTTACCATTGATACCCAAGTCTCTCAATGTAATGCTGGTAATCCAGGGACAACAGCTATCATAGCTACAGGGTATACCTCTAAGCTCGTTAGTACGGATGGGTTTGTGATTATTGGCAATATAACGGTGGTAACGCCGTCTATTGGTACGGTTGGGACAATGGTTACGATTGTTGGTAATGGATTTAGGGCTACTGAGATGATAAAGGTAAGCTTTGGGACAAATTCGAAGCAATCTTATTTCATATGGACTAATGGCAATGGCTCATTTACTACAAGCTTTATTATTGATACTCAGCAAGCCGGGACAACCACAGTTGAAGCCTTTGGCGCGATAAAGTCAAGGCTAAGAGCATATAAGTACTTTAATATTATTGCTAACATAAGCTTGGTCACTCCTACAACCGGTACAGTAGGACAGTCAGTAACAGTAATTGGTAATGGATACAGGATATCAGAGACCATACACCTTACCTTTGGTAATAAGCCAACCATGGCTACATGTATAGCCAGCAGTCCTGGCACAAGCAGCGCTGAATGCGGAACATTCTCTGTTGTATTTACAGTAAATACTCAAATATATGGGACAACTACCATTATAACCACTGGTCTGACAAGTGGATTGAAGGTGCAGAGGATATTTGATATTACTTGTAATATCTATTGCTTTAGCCCAACAACAGGTACTGTTGGGACACCTGTTACGGTTAAGGGAACAGGTTATGGCTCGGCTGAGGAGGTTTTGATAAACTTTGGGCATACCCCGAGTATTATAACCACTACAACGAGTAGTCAGGGTTCATTTACAACTGTATTTACCATTAATACCCAGAGGTATGGGACAAAAACAGCAACAGTAGCAGGGAATACAAGTGGCGAGACATATGATAAAACCTTCTTTATTACCCAAAGAATACAGTCGCTTACGCCAACCATTGGCTCTGTTGGGGCATTGGTTGAGATAGTGAGTGATGGATACTGTTCATCTGAGACAGTAAGCATATTCTTTGGTACCATGCCTGGTAAGGTGGCTCAGCCAACTACAAATGCTGATGGTTGGTGCATGGCAACATTTACCGTAACTACACAACCGTATGGGACAAAAACCGTGAAAGCAAATGGTGTGAGTTCTCCATATCTCAAGTCTGAGGTTTATTACTATATCGAGCCCAGGATTTCAGTGCTTAGCCCAGAGACAGGAACCGTTGGTCTTATGGTTACAGTTGAGGGCACAGGATTTGGTCCGGATGAACAGATTGAGGTTAATTTTGGTTACACACTAACCATTGCCACAGCAATAACTAGTAGTAAGGGTACCTTTGCTACGAGCTTTGTGGTGGATGAGCAGCCAACAGGCGGTCATGATGTTAAGGCTATAGGGTTATTGAGCGGGCAGACACATACCAGAATATTCAGTATCAATGCTGGTATCTCTATTGTCAGCCCGAGTTCTGGTACGGTTGGAACATTGGTTGAGGTTGAGGGTAAGGGTTATTGGGCTGGTGAGAATATTCAGGTTGACTTTGGTAAAAGTCTGGATGTAGTACGGGTAATGGCAAACACAAAAGGTGGGTTTGCTACGAGCTTTTTTGTTGATACCCAACCTTATGGCATAACAACAATTATTGCTACAGGGCTGCAATCACACTTAAACGATGATGATGTCTTTACTATTCGTGGTCAGATCCTGAACATGACACCAACCAGAGGTTCTATTGGCAGCATAATTAGTATTGATGGTGATGGGTATGGAAATAAGGAATGGATTAGATTCTACCTTGGGGATCAATTATTAGAGGATAGGATATTTACTACAGAGAATGGTACCTTTGCCGGTACATACATTATCACTACTCAACCCTATGGGACAAAGATTGTGACGGTTTATGGCAGCAGTACGGCTGAGATGACTATTTCACCATTTGTGATCCAGTCCAATATTACCCATGTCCTGCCATCCTTTGGTACAGTTGGTAGTCTGGTGACTATCAAGGGTAATGGGTATGGGGCAGATGAGCAGGTATTTATTGTGTTTGGAACAATAATGGAGCCTAAGATTGCCAATACTCAAAGCAATGCTCGCGGTGAGTTTGAGGTTAGCTATATTATCAATACTCAACTCTATGGAACAACAACCGTAGAAGCTGAAGGTATTCCATCAGGAGAAAAGGCTTATAATTATTACCATATTTGTGAAAATATTACACTTGTGTCCCCAACCATGAGCATGGTTGGTTCTTTGGTTACGGTAATGGGTAATGGATATGGCTCAAACGAGAAGATATGCATTGATTATGGTAAGACTGTGAGTATTACTGATACAGTGAGTAATACAAAAGGTGAGTTCAGTGTAGTCTTTACAATTGATACTCAGATGTATGCTACCCATACAATTACAGCATCAGGCTTAAGCACGCCAACAGGATTCAGCAGGTATCACTTTATTATACCCAAGATTGTGGTTAATCCAACAACAGGTATGCTTGGTACGATTATTACGGTTTGTGGGACTGGCTATGGAACAAGTGAGACAGTGAGGTTAGATTTTGGGACCAGTCCCGGGATACAGTATGTTGATAACGCATCTGAAGAGGGCTCATTTACAATAATCTTTGCTATAGATACCCAGGTCTGTGGTAAAACCACGGTTGAGGGTATGGGTGAAAATTGTGGTGCCTCTGCCAATGATTTTGTCTGGATTACACCCAAGGTATGGGTGTCACCAGCAAGCGGTGTGGTGGGTGCAGGGATAACGGTTGAGGGTGCAGGGTATGCAGCCTCCGAGACCGTACAGATAGACTTTGGTAAGACTACAAACATGTTTACGGCTGTACCAGATGTGAGTGGGTACTTTGCCAAAGGCTTTACCATAGATATACAACCCTATGGCACTACGACCTTAACATCAACAGGTATGAATAGCGGATTATCTAATCTGACAACCGTTAAGATATTGGGTAAGATTCGTGAGGTAATACCAACCATTGGAACCATAGGCAGTTTTGTCACGGTTATTGGTGACGGCTATCAGACGGGCGAGCAGGTTTGGATTGATTTTGGGATAACCATGTCTATTGTTGACCCAGTGGTTGATAATGATGGTGTATTTATCAAGATATTTACGGTTGATACCCAGGTTTATGGGACAAAGACGATTAAGGCAAGTGGTACCTGCTCTGGTGAGGTGGGTATAAGCAGGTTCATGCTTATACCCAATATTACTGCGGTCATACCATCATTTGGGACAACTGGTATTATTGTTACTGTTCAGGGTAATGGGTATCAGACAAATGAGATGGTGCAGATATACTTTGGCAATGATACTGAGCCAAGGAACCTACAGCAGCCTGCTTCAGGGTTGGGGACATTCAGCACTACATTTGTGGTTAATGTCCAGCCGGCAGGGTTAACTACTATCAGGGCAAAGGGTATAGGTGATGTTGGTTGTGTAGCCACAGCCATGTTTGGCATCCAGCCAAAGATTGTTTCTGTGACACCAGCTCAAGGAACGCTTGGTGTAATCGTTACGGTCATGGGTGATGGCTTTGCACCATCAGAAGGGATAAGTGTTGATTTTGGGACAACAAAAACAATAGCCAAATCTATTGCAGATAATAATGGTGAGTTTGTAACAACCTTTACGGTTGATAACCAGCCCTATGGATTGACTACCATTGTGGCTATTGGATCAAAGACGAGTATCCCGGCAGAAAAGACTGTGTTTGTTATTCGTGGTGTTATCCTCGTAGCACCATCCATGGGCAGCGTAGGCAGGGTAATTAATATCAGCGGTACTGGGTTTGCGGCAAATACTGATGTAAGGGTTGATTTTGGCTGCACACCAACTATTACCATGATTAGCAGTGATGTAAATGGGGCATTTGCCAATGTATTTACTATTGATACGCAAGTTTATGGTACGACAACGGTGCTGGCTGAGGCGGCTGATGTTGATACAGATACCATATTCATTACACCACAGGTAGTCAGTGTTACACCAACACAGGGAAGCGTTGGCACGGTGGTAATGATTTTAGGCACAGGCTATGCAGCTAATGATAATATCACTGTTGCTTTTAGTACCAATGCCACTATCCAGACGACAATTGCCAGTCAATACGGCTCATTTACCACCAGCTTTACAGTTGATGTACAACGCTTTGGTACAACAACCATTACTGCAAAGGGTGTAAGCTCAGCAGTGAATAGCTTCTTTATTACACCGCAGGTAGTTAGCGTGGCACCAGCACAAGGAAGTGTTGGCACAGTGGTAACGATTTCAGGCACAGGCTACGGCGCAAGTGATGCTGTGAGCGTTGCCTTTGGCACCAATGCCACTATCCAGACAGCGATTGCCAGTCAGCACGGCTCATTTACAGCCAGCTTTACGGTGGATGTACAACGCTTTGGTACAACAACCATTACTGCAAAGGGTGTAAGCTCAGCAGTGAATAGCTTCTTTATTACACCGCAGGTAGTTAGCGTATCACCAGCACAGGGAAGTGTTGGCACAGTGGTAACGATTTCAGGCACAGGCTACGGAGCAAGTGATGCTGTGAGCGTTGCCTTTGGCACTAAGGACACTATCCAGACATCGATTGCCAGTCAACATGGCTCATTTACAGCCAGCTTTACGGTTGATGTCCAGGCGTTTGGGACAACAAGCATTACGGCAAGTGGTGCCAGTGTGGCCACAAATATTTTCTGCATTCTGCCGCAGGTTGTTACGGTTGTGCCTCCAATCGGTACGGTTGGTACAGTGGTAACGATTTCAGGCACAGGTTATGCAGCAAGCGATGTGGTAACCGTTGCCTTTGGCACCAATGCCACCATCCAGATAGCAACAGCAAGTACATATGGGTCATTCACGGCCGGCTTTACGGTTGATGTACAGGCATATGGCACAACAACCATTACGGCAAGTGGTGTGAGTGTTGCCACAAATGCATTCCTCATTCTGCCACAGGTGGTCACGGTTGTGCCATCAATCGGTACGGTTGGTACAGTGGTAACGATTTCAGGCACAGGCTACGGCGTGAGTGATGCTGTAACCGTTGCCTTTGGCACCAATGCCGCTATCCAGACAGCAGCAGCAAGTATATATGGCTCATTTACAGCCAGCTTTACGGTTGATGTTCAGCAGTACGGAACAACAACCATTACGGCAAATGGTGTAAGCAGTGCAAGCAATATGTTCAACATCATCCCACAGGTAGTCAGTGTGTCACCAACACAGGGAAGCGTTGGTACAGTGGTAACGATTTCAGGCACAGGTTATGCAGCAAGCGATGCTGTGAGCGTTGCCTTTGGAACCAATGTTAGCATTCAGACGGCAATTGCCAGTCAGCATGGGTCATTTACGACAGCGTTTACGGTTGATGTCCAGTCGTTTGGTACAACAACGATTACGGCAAGCGGTGTGAGTGTTGCCATGAATGTATTCAACATCTTGCCACAGGTTGTCAGCGTGATGCCAGCGGTCGGAACAGTTGGCACAGTGGTAACGATTTCAGGCACAGGTTATGCAGACAGTGATGTGGTGACTGTGGCATTTGGTACCAATGCGAGCATACAGACAGCGGTTGCCGGTCAGCATGGTTCATTTACCACCAGCTTTACGGTTGATGTCCAGTCGTATGGCACGACAACCATTACTGCAAGCGGCATAAGCTCAGCGGTCAATATTTTCCATGTTCTGCCTCAGGTGATCACGGTTGTGCCTCCAATCGGTACGGTGGGCACAGTGGTAACGATTTCAGGCACAGGTTATGCAGCTGGTGATGTGGTGACCATTGCCTTTGGCACCAATGCGAGCATCCAGACAGCAATTGCCAGCCAGTATGGTTCATTTACCGATTCCTTTACGGTGGATGTCCAGCGGTATGGCACGACAACCATTATTGCCAATGGCGTAAGCTCAGCGGTCAATGTGTTTAACATTCAGCCGCAGGTGGTCAGCGTTGTACCGACGACTGGCACGGTGGGCACGGTGGTGACGATCAGCGGCACAGGTTATGCGGCGAGTGATAGCATTACTGTTGCGTTTGGCATCAATGCGAGTATTCAGACAGCAACTGCCAGTGGGCATGGGTCATTTACAACAGCGTTTACGGTTGATGTTCAGCGGTATGGGACATGCACCATTACTGCCAAGGGTGTAAGCTCAGCGGTCAATAGCTTCTTCATCACACCGCAGGTTGTCAGTGTAGTACCAACGACAGGCAGCGTTGGCACGGTGGTGACTGTGGCTGGCACTGGTTACGCATCAGGTGATGCGGTAACTGTGGCGTTTGGCACCAATGCGAGCATCCAGACAGCGGTTGCCAGTCAGCACGGCTCATTTACCACTTTATTTACGGTTGATGTACAATCGTATGGGACAACCACGATTATTGCCAGCGGTGTAAGCTCAGCAATCAACAACTTCTTCATTACCCCGCAGGTTGTCAGCGTTGTACCTCCAACAGGTACGGTTGGCACAGTGGTAACGATTATCGGCACAGGTTATGCAGCAAGCGATGTGGTAACTGTTGCTTTTGGCACCAATGCCACTATCCAGACAGTAGTTGCCAGCCAGCAGGGTTCATTTACCACCAGCTTTACGGTTGATGTACAGCGGTATGGCACAACAACCATTACAGCCAGCGGCGTAAGCTCAGCGGTCAATGTCTTCAATATCCTGCCGCAGGTTGTCAGCGTTGTACCTCCAACAGGTACGGTTGGCACAGTGGTAACGATCATCGGCACAGGTTATGCAGCAAGCGATGTGGTAACTGTTGCTTTTGGCACCAATGCCACCATCCAGACAGTAGTTGCCAGCCAGCAGGGTTCATTTACAACAGCGTTTACGGTTGATGTACAGGCGTATGGTACAACAACTATTACTGCCAAAGGCATAAGCTCAGCAAGCAATATGTTTAATATCACCCCACAGGTTGTCAGTGTCATGCCGGCATCCGGCAGCGTTGGCACAGTGGTAACGATTAGCGGCACAGGTTATGCAGCAGGTGATGTGGTAACTGTGGAGTTTGGCACCAATGCGAACATCCAGACAGCAGCAGCCAGCCAGCACGGCTCATTTACCACCAGCTTTACGGTTGACACACAACGCTTCGGCACAACAACCATTACTGCCAATGGTGTAAGCAGTGCCAGCAATGTATTCTACATTGAGCCAGAGATGTACAGCGTTATACCACCATCTGGTACAGTAGGCACTCTGGTAACGGTTTCTGGTCAAGGGTATCAGTCCGGAGAGGTGATAAGTGTTGACTTTGGCTGGACAACATCCATTACCTCAACCACAGTTGGTACTAATGGTGCATTTGTCGCTGTTCTTACAGCCGACACCCAGCCTCAGGGCACAAGAACCATTACGGCTGCAGGGGTCAGCAGCGGACTAATCAGCAGGAATAAGTTTGTTATCATTGGTGAGATTATCGGGATTACACCTGTACAGGCAACAGTTGGCAGTATCATTACTGTCAGTGGCACAGGATATGCAATAGATGAAGAGATAACCATTGACTTTGGATTGACCAATGCCATTACCACTGGTTATCCACAGGCAGACGGAATATTTAACATTCCATTTACAGTTGATACTCAAATGTTAGGGACAACCACGGTTACGGCAAGGAGTGCATCGTGTTATGATACAACCAATATATTCATTCTGCCAGCTATCTACGATATTACACCAAAGACCGGCTCGGTTGGCACAACAATTAATGTATTTGGCAATGGCTATGCTGGCGGGGATCAGGTATATATCAGCTTTGGCAGGACAGCAAACATCAAATTAGCCAAGTCAGTCTCTGCAATGGGCAGCTTTGCCACGACATTTGCTGTTGACATTCAGCCATCAGGTACGGTAACGATTACCGGAAGAAGTGATACATCCGGCTTAAGCGGTATGTATCAGTTCCGTATCTGTGGTGAGATTACCATGGTTACCCCAACAATTGGCTCTGTGGGTACACTCGTCAGCGTGACTGGTAATGGTTATGGTGCAAGTGAAACGGTCAGGGTTGATTTTGGGGCAACGGTTACCCGAATAATGGCTGATGTAAATAATGACGGCGTATTTAGTGCATCCTTTACCGTTGATACGCAAGCCGCCGGCACAAGGACGATTGTGATTACTGGTATGGCAACAGGCGATACAGACGACAGGCCGTTCAGAATATTTGCCAATATCATTGACATCACACCAACAGAGGGTTATGCGACCATAGTTATCAATGTTAAGGCTAATGGCTATGGTGCAAGCGAAACGGTAAGGATTGACTTTGGCAAAACCATGAGCCTTGTTTCTTGTTTGAGCGATGGATACGGCTCATTTGACATCACCTTTACTACCGATACCCAGCCCATGGGTTCAAATACAGTGGCTGCCACAGGACTATCAAGCAATGAGTATGCATATACATACTTTGCCATTGTACCTGAAATAGTAATTGTTACCCCAACAATCGGTACGGTTGGTACGATTGTTAGTATTGAGGGTCGCGGGTATCAGTCAGGCGAGGGTGTCAGGATTGACTTTGGCTTGAAGTATGGGATTACCCAGACAACAGCATTTGCAGATGGTGTGTTCAGAACGAGCTTTGTGGTTGATACTCAAGAATGCGGTGAGACAGAGATAGGTGCCTATGGGTTAATCTCTAAGGTTAGACCAACCAATGGCTTTACCATAGTTTCCAGTGTTGTTCAGGTAACACCATCCAGCGGCAGTGTGGGAACAGTGGTTATTGTTCTTGGGACAGGGTATGGTAATGCTGAGCAGGTAAGGCTTGATTTTGGGACAACGGCATCCATTGCCATTGTAACCTCTTCAATCTATGGCAAGGTTTTGGCCAGCTTTACCATTAATACTCAGAGCTGCGGCACAACAACAGTGATGGTAAGCGGTATGGAAAGCAACGAGTCAAGCATTTCAAGGTTTGTTATCTTCAGCAATATAATCAGCATGTCACCAGTAAGGGCAACGGTTGGTACGCCAATTAACTTGTTTGGCAATGGTTATGGTGCCAGTGAGCCCATTGATGTTAATCTTGGCAAGAGGTTACCCATCAGAACGGTTGAAACAGATGGTACCGGATTATTCAGCTTAGTATTTACGGTTGATACCCAGAAATGCGGGACAACGACCGTGGAGGCTATTGGCAGGATAAGTAAGGAATCAGCGAACAGCGGTGTGAATATCTATGCCAACATCTGGTCCAGCATCTGGCAGGTAACACCCAATACAGGTACCGTGGGGACAGTAGTTACGGTTTCTGGTAATGGGTTTGATGAGTTAGAGATGATTCGGGTTGACTTTGGCATGAGTCGAAGCATGTGTGAAAGGGTAACATCAGAGGATGGTTCATTTACAGTAACCTTTACGGTTGATACCCAGCCGGCAGGAAATGTCGTCATAGTTGCTGAAGGGGCAGATTCTGGTCAAAGGGCAGAGTCGATATTTGTTATAACCGGTAAGCTCTTTGTGACACCAACAAGCGGTACAGTGGGCAGGGTTGTGCAGATTAATGGGGAAGGATTTTCCTATAGAGAACCGGTAAATATAAGCTTTGGTCTGACACCGAGTGTAGCCAGCGTATTGACCGACAACAATGGTCTCTTCAGCACCATATTTACCATTGATACTCAAGTCTGCGGCACAACCACTGTTTTGGCAAAAGAAAATACCGGTATCTCAGCCTTAACAACCCTGTACATCCATGGAAATGTTACCTTTGTTACACCAGATAGGGGAACGGTTGGGACAAGGGTAAATATCCTTGGTAATGGTTATGGTGCGAGTGAGCAGATACAGCTTGAGTTTGGCTCAACCCAAAGCATTGGGAATACTATTGTCAGCGGTATGGGTACATTTACCGCTGCCTTTACCATAGATACTCAAGGGTCAGGACAGACAACCATTACTGCTCACGGATTAGCCTCAAGTGAGGCAGCCGCAGGTATGGTTACTATTTATGCAGAGATTATTAATATAACACCCACAATGGCAACGGTTGGGTCGCCTATTTATATTGAGGGCACAGGGTTTACGGCATCAGAGAATATTCGCATAAAGCTCGGAAACAATTCGTATATTATTGAATCTGGTGCAGCAGCAGCCTCAATCTATGGTTCATTCTCAACCACCTTTACGGTTGATACTCAAGCCTCAGGCAACACATATATATTTGTCTACAGTGAGCCGAGTGCACAAACGAGTTATGATCCAACAGCTGAAGGCTCGCTTACAATATATTCTAATATTACTAATATTACCCCGAATAATGGGACAGTGGGTAGTTTTGTTACGGTCTTTGGCAATGGGTATGGCTTGGGTGAGGCGGTCAGAATTGACTTTGGCAAGAAGGCATCGATGTCTATGGTTACGACTGAGGACGATGGCGAGATAATATCAACCTTTACCGTTGATACTCAAGCCTTTGGAACAACTACGGTTAAGGCTGTTGGTATGACTACTGGCGAGGTTGCCTCAGGGATTTATGGCATCCGTGCCAATATCATTTTGACCTCACCAACAAGGGGCACGGTTGGAACAATCATTACCCTGGCTGGTAATGGGTATGGCGATGATACGGGTGAGGTTATCAGGGTTGATTTTGGTATAACACCGTCAAGAGTTATAACAAAGGCAAATAGCAGTGGTGAGTTCCTGACAACATTTACTGTTGATACACAGGTTCGGGGACCAACAACAGTTATAGCAAATGGAATGACTACTAATGAGAAGGTATTAAGCAGCGTCCAGATATATGCTAATATTACAACTATTACCCCGACTCGCGGCTCAGTGGGAACAATTGTTACCTTGATAGCTACGGGCTTTGGACCAACAGAGGACATGAAGGTTAGTTTTGGTGCTACGGCTGAGATTGTTGATGTCTATACAGATATTGCTGGTGCATTCAATACAACCTTTACGGTTAATACCCAGGTTTCCGGGACAAAGACAGTGCTGGTTATTGGCAGGAAGAGCTATGAGCAGGATCAGAGGCTGTTCTATCTCCATGCAGATATTGCCTCATCAACACCAGTGTCAGGTACCATTGGTACGCCAATTACTATTGAGGGTCATGGGTTTGGAAAGTATGAATCAATCAGGGTTGATTTTGGTACAACCAATGCGATTATCTCACCATTGCCGATAGCAGAGGATAATGGCACCTTTGTTTATAGCTTTACTGCCGATGCTCAGGTAAATGGTCCAAACAGGATACTGGCTACTGGCATGGATATCAATGAAAAGGGTTATGCCACCTTTACAGTAGGGGTGCATATTACCACATTTAAGCCAACCTTTGGCTCGGTGGGAACAATAGTCACTATTACTGGTGATGGTTATAGCGGAAGCGAGACAGTACGAATAAGCTTGGGTACAAACATGACCATTACTGCGGTAACAAGCAATGCTGCGGGCCAGTTTGCAACTACCTTTACCATTGATACTCAGAGCTGTGGAACAGCAAGCGTGATTGCCTATGGGCTTGATTGCCAGCAGGATGAGTTAAGGATATTCAGGATTTATTCTAATGTTGTGGTTGTCTCACCCGGCCAGGGCAGTGTGGGCACACCAATATTTGTAACTGGTAATGGCTACCTTGCAAGTGAGGTTATCCGTGTTGACTTTGGGAATGTAGTAACCATGACCGATGTAACCACGGATAACCGCGGTTACTTTGAGGCATCATTCACCATTGATACCCAAAAATTTGGGACAACAACCATAGCAGCATATGGGCTGACAAGCACGGAGCAGTCAGAAAAGACATTATCTATCAGGTCAAATATCATCCTTGTCAGTCCATCAAGGGCAACGGTAGGCACAATCATCACCGTAGCCGGCAATGGATATGGAGCAGATGAGAATGTCAGGGTTGATTTTGGCTATACCGCGAGCATTCAACAGACATTGAGCAATGCTGCGGGTGAGTTTACCACTACCTTTACACTTGATACCCAGCCGGCAGGAACAACCACGATAGTTGCAACAGGGGCTGTTTCTCAGGAGGTATCGCGCTCCGGATTGCGTATCTACTCAAATATTATCACGGTTTCACCATCAAGGGGCTCAGTGGGAACGACGATTACCATTCAGGGCACTGGTTATGGGGAAACCGAGACCATAGCCATTGACCTTGGCTGGACCATGACCAGGACAACAACGCTTACGGATTACTCAGGCTACTTCTCAACCACCCTGACCATTGATGTACAGCCCTGCGGCACAACAACAGTAGCGGCAAGAGGTATTGGTTCAGGCGAGAGGGATGATGACAGTCTGGTGATCTTCTCCAATATCTATGAGGTTTCACCGGTTTGGGGTATGGTTGGCGAATTGGTGACTATCTATGCCGATGGGTTTGGTGCAAACGAACAAATTGAGGTAAACTTTGGGATTACACCAACCATTACTCGATTAACTACAAATAATGCCGGCTCGTTTACCGCAGTATTTACCGTTGATGTGCAGCCAGCCGGATGGACAACGGTTACAGCCTATGGAATGAACAGCAGTGAGTCGGCAGCCAATAAATATAGAATATCAGCCAAGATTACAGTACTTTCGCCGTCACACGGCACGGTCGGGACAATTGTCCGTGTTGATGGTAATGCCTTTGTTGCTACAGATCTGGTGAAGATTGACCTTGGCTGGACTAAGACGATTACTGAGGTTACTTGCGATGAATTTGGTGTGTTTTCCACAACCTTTACCATTGATACTCAGCCTGTCGGGACAAGAACCGTCATGGCAAACTCAACCAAGAACACAGACCTTTATGCCTTCCAGATATTTACGGTTGAGCCGCATATTACTCAGGTAACACCAAGTCAGGGTTCAGTAGGCAAGCTGATTACGGTTAAGGGTGATGGCTATGCAGCTTCCGAGATAGTGAGGATAGACTTTGGCCTGACAACGAGCAGAACCAATGTGGTAACAGATTATCGCGGCGGGTTTGAGCAGACATTTACCATTGATATTCAGCCTTATGGTGTGGCCAGTGTGGTGGCTACAGGCATAGATAGTCAGGCGACAGAGACAGACAGCTTACTTGTTAAGGGCAATATTACGAATATTGTGCCGTCGTTTGGTACGGTTGGGAGTATAGTTACGGTAACGGGTAATGGGTTTACAGCAGATGAAAGAATTGAGTTCCTCTTTGGTACTCAGTCAATAATTAATACAAATGCAAACACTTGCGGTGAGTTTACAACATGCTTTACAATTAATACCCAGGCAGCAGGCACAACCACAGTTGAGGTAATTGCCTCAGAGTCTCCGCAGGATCTGATCGGCGGGTTCTATATCAAGGCTAATGTCCTGTCCATGACACCAGTTGATGGTACGGTGGGAACAGCGGTATTTATCAATGGTAATGGCTATGAGGCAAACGAGGATATCAGGATTAGCCTGGGTGATACCATAACCAGGTGTATGGGTATTGTTTCAAGTGATGGTGTGTTTGGGTTTACCTTTACCATTGATACCCAGCCAAGCGGTCCAAAAACAGTAACTGCCTATGGCATGACCTCAGGTGAAATGGATTCAACCAGGGTGTTTACTATTGTACCAAGGATGGATGCTGTAACACCATTACAGGGCTCGGTTGGGTCAATGGTAAGGGTATGCGGCAGCGGTTATTGGGCAAGTGAGGTCATCAGGGTTGACTTTGGCAATTATGTTAGCCGGGCAGTTGTCTCAACCGATAACAGCGGTGCCTTTGTGGCAGACTTTACCATAGATACCCATGTTTATGGGGCAACAACAGTTGTAGCTGAGGGAACAGGCTCAAGGATTCCAAGGTATGGCAGCTTCTTTATCCGTGGGAATGTTACAGATGTTTCGCCAAAAGATGGTACCATTGGAACCATAATAACCGTGCTTGGCAATGGATATGGACAAGGAGAGGATGTAAGCATATACTTTGATGTTTATCCAGAGTCGCAGGTTAAGACGGATAATGCTGGCAGCTTTACGACTGTGTTTATGGTCAGGGCACAACCCGGCGGAACAAAGACGATTACAGCCCGCGGGGCAAATACAGCTGAGAGTAAGGAATCTACCTTCTTGGTCAAGGCTCGAATTGCTGCTATCAGTCCATCGAGTGGTACGGTAGGCAGTTATGTATCAGTCAATGGTGATGGTTATAATGCCACAGAGATGGTGAGAGTAAACTTTGGTACAAGCCAGATGATTGCCACGGTTCAGGCTAATGCCGGTGTGTTTAGTGCTGTATTTACCATTGATACTCAATCGTATGGAACAACAACCGTTCAGGTATTGGGGATGAAGTCAGGACTATCAGGCATTCAGAAGATTGTTATTACCCAGAGGATTATACTTGTAACACCAAACAATGGTACGGTTGGCTGTCAGGTTGAGCTGAGGGGTAATGGCTATGGCAGCAGTGAAACAGTGTCTATTGGCTTGGGCACAACCCCAACCATTACGCAGGTGACGGTTGGACAGAATGGATTATTTATCGCCGTGTTTACGACTACAGAGCAGTTCTTTGGCTCCAAGACCATCACTGCTGCCGGGCTTTCTACGGGGTGTGTTGATTATGGTTACTTTATTATTACACCCAAGGTAGTTATTACACCAAGTATGGGTACGATTGGAACAATGGTAACCGTAAGTGGCACCGGGTATCGGGCGAATGAGCGAGTAAGGGTTGACTTTGGGTCGTTAAAGCCCATAGCCACGGTCTATGCAAATAGTGTTGGCAGCTTTGAGTCAGTCTTTGCGGTTGATACTCAAGGCTATGGCACAACAACCATTATTGGCACGGGTCTTAGTGCCGGCAGCCCGGTTAGGGTGGCTATTTGTGTGTTTGGTATTATACCGCAAACCTTTATCTCACCGCTTTCTGGGACGGTTGGGCAGATGATAGCTGTCAGCGGTAATGGATGGGGTTATATGGAGTGTGTCAGGGTTGACTTTGGAACAACCGCATCCATTATGACAGCAAATACCAATGATCGCGGGACATTTGCCACAGCCTTTAGTGTTGATGTGCAGCCAGCCGGCAGGACAACCATAACCGTAACTGGAATAAACTCTAAACAGGTATTTGCTAACAGCTTCCTGATTACAAGCAAGATTGCAGAGTATTCTCCAACCACGGGTACGGTGGGGACAACAATTAATCTAACGGGTAATGGCTATCTGCCAAGTGAGACCATTGAGATTGCCTTTGGCTGGACAAGAAGTATCTCAATAGTTCAGGCAAATGGTATGGGTGTGTTTAATAGTGGATTTACGGTTGATGTCCAGCCCTGCGGTATCCGAACGATTGCAGCCACAGGTGGTGTATCAAATAATGTCAGTTGGGCAGCATTTAATATTATATCAAATATTACTATGGTTTCGCCATTATCAGGTACAGTAGGCTCAATGGTAACGGTAGCTGGTAATGGGTATGGTGTCAGTGAATCATTATGGATTACCTTTGGGACAAACAATGATATACCCATATTTGAGTCAAGCAGTGATGGCCGGTTTGCAGCAAGCTTTATGATTGATTCACAGCCAATAGGGCAGACAGTAATTACTGCTCTGGGTCTAAATTCAAATCAGTCAGCAACAAACAGCTTTACCATTATGCCTTTGATTGGTGTAACACCTGGTGCCGGAACAGTAGGACAGGTGGCCATGGTTTGGGGCACTGGTTATCCATCTGGTGAGGTTATCATCGTTGATTTTGGCACAACCGGTACGATTACTCAAGTATTCTCTGGTGATAACGGCTCATTTGCCGCACCGTTTGTAATTAATACTCAAGTTTATGGCACAACTACTGTTAAGGTAACAAGCATACCATCTGGTGTCTCGCTGTCAACATCGTTTGTTATCCTTCCACATATTGCATGGGTAACACCAGAGGCAGCAACAGTAGGGACAGTAATTACCATTGATGGTGATGGATTTGCGGCAAATGATAGCATTAATATCATCTTTGGGACAAATCAATCGATTGCCGGGACAAGCAGTAATGCAGACGGCTCATTTGTGGTAACCTTTATTGTTGATGAGCAGGCTTATGGCATCAGAACGATTACTGGTGTTGGTACTGCGACACCTGAAAAGGGTATTGGCTATTTGATGATACTGCCTGAGGTGGTCGCAATTACTCCAACAACAGGCACAGTAGGTACACCAGTAACAATTAAGGCATCTGGTATGCCGGATAATGATGATCTCTGGATTGATTTTGGTCTAAGCCCGAATGTTCAGGGACCAATTGCACCGACAGCTTATGGAACATTTACAGCCATGTTTGTGGTTGATACCCAAGTGTCAGGAACAACAACCGTAACGGTCAGGGATACAGTGGTAGAGGCTTATAAGCAATTCTATATTGATGCCAAGATATATCAGCCAGTGCCAACATCTGGTACGGTTGGGAGTACGGTTAGTATTCATGGTGATGGGTATGGGGCAGGAGAGGTTGTACAGATAGGCTTTGGGATAACAGCATCCATTGGCAGTATTGAAACAACAGAATTTGGTACATTTGCAGCGACATTTGTGGTTAATACACAGCCAAGAGGAATGACTACCATTATTGCCACAGGCTTAAATACCAATGAGGTTGATCTTAAGGGCTTTGTGATTGTGCCGGAGATTACGCTTGTAACACCAACAAGGGCAACGGTTGGGACAATGATTATCCTGAAGGGCAATGGGTTTGTGGGGAATTGTCCAATAAGGGTTGACCTTGGGACAACACAGGGGATCAATAATACAAGTACAGATGTGACTGGTTCATTCTCAACAACCTTTACGGTGAACACACAGCCGGCAGGGACAGCAAGTATTGTTGCCAATGATAGTTTTGGGTTTGACGCAGACAGCATGGTTATCTACAGTGAGATTATCAGGATAACACCAATAAGGGCAACGGTTGGGACAATGATTAGTGTTGCTGGCACAGGTTATGGTTCAAGTGAGCAGGTGAGGCTTGACTTTGGCTGGACAAAACCGATTGGTACGGTAACCACAATGTCCACAGGGTATTTTGAGGCAACCTTTACGGTTAATGTCCAACCAGCTGGCACAACTACTGTAATTGTAACTGGTGTAAGGAGTGGTGAGACAAATCAAAGGATAGTGATTATTTACTCCCATATTGTGAATGTAACACCAACATCTGGTACAGTGGGGACACTTGTAACAGTAGCTGGTGACGGTTATGGAGAAAGTGAGGCTGTGAGGATAGGTCTGGGCGAGATTAGTTCCATGACAACAACCATGAGCAGTTATGCCGGGGCATTTACAGCCAGTTTGACCATTGATGTCCAGCCCTATGGCACAACAAGCATTGTGGCTACAGGTGCAAGCAGTGGTGAGATGGACAGGAAGTACTTCCATATCGAGCCAAACATCACCTCCATTGTCCCAAGGTCAGGGATTGTTACCACCAGTATAACCATCACTGGCAATGGTTATGGCTTAAGCGAACAGGTGAGGGTTGGGTTTGGGCAGACAACAACCATTACCACGGTGACAGCAAGCAGATGGGGTGCATTTACAGCAGTGTTTACGGTTGACAAGCAGCCAACAGGGGACAAGACAATTGTTGCTTGCGGTGTTGAGTTTGGTGAGAAGGCGTATGAACACTTTACCATTGTCAGCGGCTTGTTCATCTCACCAGAGGCTGGCACAATTGGAACAATAGTCACGGCAAATGGCAGCGGTTATGATGATAGTGAGCTTGTTCGAATAACTCTTGGCAAGACAATGACCATTACCGATATACAGGCAAGTGCATTAGGGTTGTTTACAACAACATTTACAATTGATTCACAGGCTTATGGGACAACCAGCGTGTCAGCTATCGGTGTGGTCAGTGGACAGGTATCTACAAGCAGGTTCTTTATCCTGCCGGCGATAGTAAGCCTGACACCGAATAAGGGCAGCGTTGGGACAAGAGTAACAGTGGATTGTACTGGTTATGGAACAGGTGAGCAGGTAAAGGTTGACTTTGGCAAGACTGCAAATATTGTAGTGAGCAGTGCCGGTATTGATGGTACATTTACAATAGTGTTCACCGTTGACACTCAAACTTATGGAACAAAGTCAGTAGTGGTAACAGGGCTGACAACCGGTCAGGTACTTTCTAATGATTACTGCATTGTTTCAGAAATAGTCAGCGTAACACCAATCAGAGGGACTGTTGGTTGTATCGTGACTGTAGTTGGCAGCGGCTATGGTGCAGGCGAGAAGGCACAGATTGACTTTGGTCAGACAGTAAATCTCCTGCAGCCATTGACAAGCAGCGACGGAACATTCAGCGTCACCTTTACCGTTGATATCCAGAGATATGGGACAAAGACCATAACGGTTGAGGGTGTTGAGACCAGATATAGGCTAACCAAGACATATTGTATTATTCCAGAAATAATCAGTGTTGTACCCAATATCGGTACGGTTGGAACAGATGTTACCATTACCTGCAGTGGATATGGTTCAGGTGAGCGAGTACGGATTGACTTTGGCAAAACAATAACTATAGTTGCTGCTACAGCCAGTGTTGACGGAACATTTACCACAAGCTTTACGATTGATAAGCAGGGTTATGGAACACAGAGTATTGTTGCTCAGGGTGTGACAAGCAAGGCTCAGGCAGAGAATACATTCTATATTACACCAAAGATACTTGGCGTAACACCAATCATGGGTACAGTAGGAACTATTGTCACCGTAGGGTGTGATGGTTATGGTGCTGGTGAGGAAGTAAGCCTGACACTTGGCAAGACAGTGGATATTATCAAAGTTATGGCAAGCAGCAGCGGAACATTTACCACTACCTTTACCATTGATTCACAGAGATATGGGACACAGACACTGACTGTTATTGGTGTAACCAGCAGGTACCCGATAGATAGCAGCGTCTATATTACCCCGCAGGTAGTAAGTGTAGTACCAACAAGTGGCAGCGTTGGTACACCTGTTACAGTTAGCGGTACAGGCTATGGCGAAAGTGAGGCATTGCGTCTTGATCTTGGCAATGCCGTGAGTATAGCAGCTGGTGCGGCAAGCGGGGATGGGACATTCACCGTAGTGTTTACAATTGATACACAAGGCTATGCAACCAAGACAGTTGTGGTTGAGGGTGTAAATAGTCTGCATCCAGCGACCAACACGCTCTTTATTCTGCCTGAAATAGTGAGCATGACACCGACAATGGGCAGCGTCGGGACATTTGTGACAGTTGCTTGCACAGGCTATGGCTCAGGCGAGATTGTATGGGTTGATTTTGGACAAACATCCAGCATAGCCACCCCACTTGCCAGCGAGGATGGAACATTTACCGTAGTGTTTACGATTGATACTCAGAGCTATGCCACCAGAACAATTGTGGTTGAGGGCATGACAACAAGGGATGCAAGGAGCACAACATTCTATATTATACCAGAGATAGTAAGCGTTGTCCCTGACAGGGGCAGCGTTGGGACATTTGTGACCATGATTGGCAGTGGTTATGGTGTCAGTGAAGCCATAAATGTGGACTTTGGGCTGACAGTTGGCAGGGTTTCTGGCACTTCAAGCAACAATGGCACATATAGCTTGGTGTTTACGGTTGACACCCAGCGGTATGGGACAAAGACCATCACTGCCCAGGGATTACAGACGCAATATCTGACAACAAGAACATTCTGTATTATACCGCAAATAATTAGCATCAAGCCATCCCTTGGTACAGTAGGGACATATGTGACTATTTCCTGCAGTGGGTATGCAGGATTAGAAAGTGTCAGGGTTGACTTTGGCAAGACTCAAAGCATGATAATTGGAATGACAGATAAGGATGGTACATTTACGACCGTATTTGTGGTAGATGTACAGCATTATGGTACTAAGAGCATTACCGGCACAGGCTTGGACAGCAGTGCCGTAGCAGAGAATATCTTCTATATTACCCCAGAGGTAATCAGCGTAACACCATCCCTTGGTACGGTAGGGACATTTGTGATCATAAGATGCAGTGGTTATGGCTCAGGTGAGGCTGTGCAGATTGGGTTTGGCAAGACTGATAGCATTGCTACTGGTGTGGCAGGCAGTGATGGTACATTTACTGTGATGTTCACAGTTGATACACAACGGTATGCTACAACAACCATAAGGGCAACAGGTATTGTCACACAACATGCAGCGGATAACACATTCTATATCATGCCAGAGGTGGTGAGCATTACACCCATCTCCGGGACAGTTGGGACAATGGTTAGCGTAACATGCAGTGGTTATGGGGCAAGTGAGGTTGTACGGATTGACTTTGGCAAGACATTAAGCATAGTTATTGGACAGACATCTGAAAATGGTACGATTGCGGCTATGTTTACTGTTGATACGCAAAGCTTTGGGACAACAAGTATAACAGCTACCAGCGTTGTCAGCAGGGATCAATCTGGTATGCCGGTTACTCAATACAATAGGTTCAGGATTACGACAGCCATCTACATCACACCCAGCGAGGGTACAGTAGGTACATATGTAGTTGTAAACGGAGATGGTTATGGCTCAGATGAGGATGTAAAGATTGACTTTGGAACAACAAAGAGTGTTGTTATTGCTCATACCTCTGCTATGGGAACATTTACAACAGTATTTATGAGCAATCCACAGCGGGCAGGGATGTCAATAGTTGTAGCCACAGGATTAAACACACAGTATCCGTATCAAAGATTGTTTGGGGTAAGTGCCAAGATTGCAAGCATTGTACCTGATCATGGAACGGTTGGGACATTGGTTACTGTTATTGGTGATGGGTTTGGCGGCGAGGAAATGGTCAGGATAGATCTTGGTTCTACCATGAGTATAACTCAGGTACAAGCAGCTCTTGCCGGTACATTCTCGGCAGTGTTTACAGTGAATACTCAAATCTATGGGACAACGACCGTAACAGCTTGTGGTCTGGAGAGTAATCAACAGCCGATGAAGGTATTCCGAATAGAGCCACAGCTTGTCAGCGTAATGCCTCCACAGGGAAGCGTTGGTACAGTGGTAACGATTTCAGGCACAGGTTATTCAGCAGGTGATGCTGTGACCATTGCCTTTGGTACCAATGCGAGCATCCAGACAGCAGTTGCCAGTCAGCAGGGGTCATTCACTGCCAACTTTACGGTTGATGTCCAACGGTATGGAACGACAACCATTACATCAAGTGGTGTAAGCTCAGCGGTCAATGTCTTCCACATTCTGCCGCAGGTATTCAGTGTTACACCAGCACAGGGAAGCGTTGGTACAGTGATAACAATTGAAGGCACAGGCTACGGCGAGGGGGATGCTGTGAGCGTTGCCTTTGGTACTAATGCCAGCATCCAAACAACGGTTGCCAGTCAACAGGGCTCATTTACAACAGCGTTTACGGTTGATGTTCAGGCGTTTGGGACAACAACCATTACATCAAGTGGTGTGAGTGTGGCAAGGAATGTATTCTGCATTCAGCCACAGGTTGTGAGCGTGATGCCAACAGCTGGCACGGTGGGTACAATAGTAATAATTTCAGGCACAGGTTATGCATCGGGCGATGTAGTGACTGTTGCCTTTGGCACCAAGTCCAATATCCAGACAGCAGCAGCGAGCATAGATGGCTCATTTAGCAGCAGCTTTACGGTTGATGTTCAGGCGTTTGGCACAACAACGATTGTGGCAAGCGGTGTAAGTGTTGCCACGAATGTGTTCCGCATCCTGCCGCAGGTAATCAGCGTGATGCCAACAGCTGGCACGGTTGGCACAATAGTAATGATTTCAGGCACAGGGTATGGCTCAGGTGATGTTGTTACCATTGCCTTTGGCACCAATGTTAGTATTCAGCAGGCAGTTGCCGGTAACTATGGCTCATTTACCAGCAGCTTTACAATTGACACACAACGCTATGGTACAACAACCATTATTGCAAGTGGTGTGAGCGTGGCAACAAATATATTCCGCATCCTGCCAAATGTTGTCAGCGTGATACCGACAACCGGTACGGTTGGCAGTCTGGTAACCATTAGCGGCACTGGGTATGGCGGGACAAATACGGTACGAATCAGCCTTGGTATTACAAATACCATGACAACGGTTGTGGCAAGCGGTCAGGGTACCTTTACAACAATATTTACCGTGAATACTCAAAGTTTTGGGACAACGAGTGTGGTTGCCACAAGCAGGAATGCGGGTAACTATATCAACAGCTTCAAGGAGTTTAAGATTATTACAGCTATTGATATTACCCCAACAGAGGGTACGGTTGGGACATTCGTAACAATAACGGGTAATGGTTATGGTGGGCTTGAGAATATAGGAATAGATTTTGGTACAACCAAGAGTATAGTCCTTGCTCAGTCCACAGCAATGGGTACATTTACCGCAGTGTTTACTACCAATCCGCAGTCTGTGTTGACCGTGATGGTTACGGCTGCTGGTGTAATTACACAACATCCATATACCCGGGTATTTGGTGTTGGGGCAAAGATTACCAGCGTTGTACCAGAACATGGAACGGTTGGAACAACAGTAACCGTAGAGGGTAATGGGTTTGGCAGTGAGGAGATAATAAAATTAAACCTTGGGCATACATCTGAGATAGCAGAGACGCAAGCATCATCTGAGGGGATATTCTCAACAACATTTAATATTGATACACAATCGTTTGGGTCAACGACCATTACTGCTATTGGACAGACAACAAATCTGTCACCACAAATATGGTTCAGGATAGAGCCAGAGGTGGTAAGTGTTGTACCGTCTCAGGGTACGGTAGGCAGCATCGTTACGATTAGTTGTACAGGCTATGGGCAAGGAGAGTCTGTACAGGTTTCCTTTGGCGGAACAGAGAGTATTGCCACAGGTATTGCCGGAAGTGATGGGACATTTACAACCAGCTTTACGGTTAATACTCAGGCGTATGGCACAACAAGCATTATTGTTAGTGGTTCAGGTTTGGCTGTCAATACATTTTTCATCACGCCGCAGGTTGTAAGTGTTCGGCCTTCAGTTGGTACGATTGGTATGAATATAACCATTCAAGGTACAGGTTATGCAGAAATGGATAGTATTGCTGTGGCGTTTGGTACTAATGTCAGCATAGCTAACACAGTTGCCGATGAGTACGGCTCATTTACAGCTTCATTTACGGTTGATATGCAACGATACGGTACAACTACCATTACAGCCAGAGGTATAAGCTCAGCGGTCAATAGCTTCTGCATCGCACCTCAGGTTGTAAGCGTTCAGCCTTCAATTGGCACGGTTGGTACGATGGTAACGATTAGCGGCAACGGATATGCAGCTAATGATAATATTAAGGTGTCATTTGGCACCAATATTAGCCGAGCCACAACAGTTGCCAGCCAGCAGGGTTCATTTACCACCAACTTTACGGTTGATGTTCAGCGATTTGGTACAACAACCATTATTGCTGCTGGTGTAGGTTCAGCGGTCAATATATTCTGTATCTCGCCACAGGTGATCAGCGTATCACCTTTAACCGGTACGGTTGGTACGGTGGTGACCATTCGCGGCAATGGTTATGCAGCAAGTGATGCTGTGACTGTTGCCTTTGGAACCAATGTCAACATTCAGACAGCAATTGCCGGTCAGCATGGATCATTCACCACAGTGTTTACGGTTGATGTCCAGCAATATGGGACGACAACCATTATTGTCAGCGGTGTAAGCTCAGCGGTTAATGTGTTCTGCATTCTGCCGCAGGTCGTCAGCGTAATGCCGCAAGCAGGCACGGTTGGTACGAATGTTACGATTTCAGGCACAGGCTACGGCGCGGGTGATGCTGTGAACATTGCCTTTGGTACCAATGCCAACATTCAGCAAGCGTCCGCCTGTCAGCATGGATCATTCACCACAGCGTTTACGGTTGATGTCCAGCAATATGGGACGACAACCATTACGGTCAGTGGTGTAAGCTCAGCGGTTAATGTGTTCTGTATTCAGCCGCAGGTCGTCAGTGTAATGCCGCAAGCAGGCACGATTGGCACAAATGTTACGATTTCAGGCACAGGCTACGGCGCGGATGATGTTGTGAACATTGCCCTTGGCACCAATGCCAGCATTCAGCAAGCGTCCGCCGGGCAGTATGGATCATTCACCACAGCGTTTACGGTTGATGTCCAGCAATATGGGACGACAACCATTACGGTCAGTGGTGTAAGCTCAGCGGTCAATGTGTTCTGCATTCTGCCGCAGGTCGTCAGCGTAATGCCGCAAGCAGGCACGGTTGGCACGGTGGTGACGATTTCAGGTACAGGCTATGCAACGGGTGATGTTGTGAATATTGCCTTTGGTACCAATGTTAACATCCATGCGACAGTTGCCGGTCAATATGGCTCATTTACCACAATATTTACGGTTGATACACAAACCTATGGAACTACTACAATTACAGCCAGCGGTATAAGCTCAGCGACCAATAGCTTCTGCATCTTACCACAGGTTGTTAGTGTGATGCCTTCAACCGGCACAGTTGGCACGATGGTAACTATTAGCGGTACCGGTTATATGACAAGCGATGTTATTACTGTGGCGTTTGGTACTAATGTCAGCATAACCACCACAGTTGTAGGCAATTATGGCTCATTTGCAGCCGGCTTTATAGTTGATACTCAAGTGTATGGCACAACAACAATTATTGCCAGTGGTGTAACCTCAGCGGTTAATGTATTCTGTATTACACCAGAGGTGGTAAGTGTAGTGCCAACGACAGGTACGGTTGGTACACCTGTTAATATCAGCGGTACTGGATATGGTGCAAATGAGACCGTAAATGTCAGCTTTGGCATAACAAGCAATATTACATCAGGGCAGTCTTCAGATATAGGAACATTTGTAGCAACATTCACCATAGATACTCAGGTATATGGGACAAAGACCGTCAAGGCAGTTGGTGTAAATACTAATCATGCAGCCGAAAACAGGTTCTTTATCACCCCGCAGATGGTCTGGGTAACGCCGACTTCAGCAACCGTGGGAACAATTGTGACCATTAAGGGTACTGGATATGGGTTGTATGAAAGGGTAAGGATTGATTTTGGCACTACACCATCTGTCAGGTTTGTAACCACAGATTGGTCAGGGACATTCAGTACAACCTTTACCATAAACACGCAGGTCTATGGGGATAAATCCATTACGGGTACTGGTCAGGTAACAAAGTGTCCGGCAGATACAGGCTTCTTTATCCGTGGTGCTATTACCTATATCTCTCCATACTCAGCTACGGTTGGGGCTATGATTACTGTATTTGGTAATGGGTTTAGTGGAGAGCAGTTGATTGTTATAGATTTTGGTGCATCATTGGAAATAACTGGCGGTAATACTGATATTAATGGCAGCTTTAGTATTGCCTTCCTTGTTGATACTCAAGCCTCTGGCAGCATAACTGTTTGGGCAAAGGATACAGATACATGGGATAAGGATGACCAGCTCTTTATTATTACAGGTATTACCATGGTCAAGCCGACATCAGGACCAGTGAGTACAGTGGTAACCGTGCAAGGTGCAGGTTATTATGCAAGCGAGTATGTTCAGATTGACCTTGGTACAGCAATTAATATCAACAAGCCCATGACAGATGGTAATGGCAAATTCTCTACAACCTTTACCATTAGTGATCCACAATTCTATGGTAGCAAGACCATTACTGCTACAGGTCAGACATCCAACCGTATGGATATTGACTGGTTCAAGCTTACTCCAAGGGTATACTCGATAAGTCCAACCCGGGGTACAATTGGTACGCCGATCATTATCAATGGTGATGGTTGGGAGCCATCGCTGAATGGTTACAGTGTGTATCCAGATACTGTTTTGATTGAGGTAGATCTTGGCAGTCATGTGTGGAGGGGTGTTGATCCGAATACAGGTTTTAGCCCATACACATCAATGCTTGGTACATTTACGGCTATGATTGATGATGCAGAACCTCAGCCTGGTGGAAATATCTTTGTGACTGTGTCAGAAGCAGATAATCAGGGTCTGATAGTTAAGGTGCCATTCTATATTGAGGGCGAGATTACAAAGATTGAACCATCTATGGGTACGGTTGGGTGTCAGGTAGTGGTCGAGGGTCGTGGTTATGGTGGTCTTGAGGGTGTCAGAATAGACTTTGGAACATCAATTGGGATTGTGTCTGATACCAATAATAAGGCTACGGATCAGGGTGCATTTAGTACGACATTTACGATAGATGTACAATCCTGTGGCTCTACAACCGTCAGGGCTACTGGTAAACAAAGTAATGTGACCATGACCAGACCATTTATTATCCTGCCAAATATTATCACCCTGAACCCGACTACTGGATTCTCAGGAAAAATAGTTACCATTGAAGGTAATGGGTTTGGAGTATCAGAAGCAATAAAGATAGGGTTTGGGACAACACCAACCATACAAATGACAAGTACAAATGCAAGTGGTTGGTTTAAGACAACCTTTACCGTAGATGTTCAGGCAAAGGGTGAGGTAAATATACCGATACTTGGTCTGAATTCTAATGCCACGACCACAAGTACCTTCTGGATGCAATCAGGGATTACCCTTGTAACACCAAGTAGTGGAACGGTTGGAATGACTGTAACCGTATATGGTGCCGGATTCTGGCCAAATAGCGGTATGACCATAAACTTTGGAAAGACATTAGCTATTCCCCTTAATGCTGGAAGCCCTGTATCTGCTTCACCCATGGGGACATTCTGTGCTACATTTGTAGTGAATTCACAGTGCTATGGTACAACCACTATTATTGCGAAGAATTACAATACTGAAGGTGGTTTGGCAATGGATGATGATTACTTCTTTATACAGGGTAATATTGCTACAGCCATACCATTCATTGGAACGGTGGGCAGGATAGTAACCATTAGCGGGGCAGGCTATAAGTATAGCGAAACAATAGATGTGAAATTTGGTACGACAAACAAGATAACAAGTACTATTGCCAGTTTTGAAACAGGATCTGGTAATGGCGGGACATTTGCAACAACCTTTACGGTTGATATGCAAAGCTATGGTAATGTGACCATTGAGGCTGTTGGTAAGACCTCTGGTGCCCGTGGCAGCAGGATATTCCTGCTTAGCGGTAATATTACCTTGTTAACACCTTCTATCGGTACGGTTGGAACATGGGTGAGTATAACAGGGAATGGATATGCAGCGTCAGAGACCATTCGAATTGATCTTGGCACAACCAAAACAATTACCATAGCTACAGCAACTGCCGGGGGCAGCTTTAGTACAAGATTTATGGTTGATAATCAGCCTTATGGAACAGCAACAATTGTTGCTTATGGAAATATATCGAGGCAGCAGATAAGTAGCATGTTCAAGGTTACCCAGAGAATTGCCAATCTTTCACCATCCTCTGGTGTGGTTGGAAGCGTGGTTACGGTTACGGGTGATGGCTACCATGCTGGGCAAGGGATAGTATTGAGCTTTGGCAGTACAGCAAATATTGCTAATACGGCAATAATAGGTGCAAATGGCAGGTTTGAGGCTGTATTTACGGTTGACATGCAGCCTTATGGCTCAAGGAGTGTAGTGGCAATAGATACTGAAGGGCTTATAGGTGAGGCAGCCTTCAGGATTAAGGGTAATATATCTGTGGTTTCTCCATGTCGGGTACCTGTAGGAACAACTGTTAATATTGAGGGCAATGGTTATGACAGTACAGAAATAGTGATTATTATCTTTGCTGATAAGCAGGCTGGTCAGGACGAAATTAGTACTGATGCGAATGGCTGGTTTAGTGGGAGTTTCATTGTAGATAGCCAGCCCCAGGGAACAAAAACAATCCTTTGTCTTGGTATGAATTCTAGTGAAGTGAGTGAAAATATTCTATTGATCATACCAAAGATTATCCTGATTACACCTGTCTCCTGCAGTGTTGGCAGCATAGTAAACATTATTGGGGCAGGATTTGTACCAGCTGATGCCGTAACTATTGGTTTTGGGACAACACCAAATATTGGTAATATTGTAACATCAGATATAGGCACATTTAGTTTAGAATTTACGGTTGATGTCCAGCCTTATGGGACAGTAACCCTTATGGCTATGGGTGCAGAAACCATGGTTGAGGACTACATCAGGATTCTGCCAAGGGTTATTACAGTTTCTCCATCACAAGGTACCATTGGTACTCATGTTATGATCATGGGCAATGGGTATGGGGTAACTGATAGTATTCAGGTTGACTTTGGCAGTACGCCAAGCATCTGCGAGACAACAGCAAATGCTATAGGTGAATTTACAACCATGTTTGTGGTTGATACGCAAGTCTATGGTAGTACAATTATTTCGGCAAAGGGTGCAGTGGCGGGTACGGCTACAAGCTGCTTTACTATCCTTCCGGAATTGATCCGGGTTGAACCTGTATCAGGAACAATTGGCAGCCCGGTTATTATCTCTGGTCAGGGTTATGCTGGCTCAGAAACCGTATATGTCAGGTTTGGTACTATTCCTGAGCCAATATGTGAGACTATAACCAACAGTTTGGGGATATTTACGGCTGCCTTTATCGTAAATACTCAACCCTATGGTACAACAACCATTAATGCTACTGGTATCAGCTCTTCGTCAGCAGACAAATATTTCTTTATTACACCACAATTCTATGGGGTTATGCCAACAAGCGGTACAGTGGGTGCAGCTATAACCATTAGCGGTAATGGGTATACGGCGAATGACCTTATTACTATTGATTTTGGTACAACTGTTGAGATCTTAAAGAATAAATTGGCTGATGCTGATGGCGTCTTTGTTTTAAGCTTTACGGTAAATACTCAAGTGTTTGGGACAACAACCATTGTGGCTAAGGGTATGTATTCGTCCTCAGCCAATAATCTGTTCTTTGTTGTTCCGCAGATATTTGAGATTACGCCAACTATTGGTACCGTGGGAACAGTGGTTCTCTTAAGTGGTAATGGGTATATGAGTGGTGAGGTTATCAGGGTTGGCTTTGGGCAGATTGGGTCAATAGCAACCATGGTGGCCAATACAGGCGGACAATTCTCAAATACATTTACCATTGGTGCTCAACCGTATGGTACAACAACGGTTATTGCAACAGGGCTAACAAGTCAATACTCGGCAAATACAAGATTCGAGGTTATCCAACAGATAGTTTCCATATCACCCCAGGAAGGAACAATCGGTACAATGGTGACTGTGGTTGGTAATGGCTATGGTTTATCAGAGTCTGTTCATCTATCTTTTGGTGCTACACCAACCATTGTTCTGGTAAGTTCAAATGTAAATGGTGTGTTTACGGCTGTGTTTACGGTTGATACACAGTTCAGTGGGACAAAGAGTGTGACAGCAACAGGGTTAAATACTGATGCGGTATCTTCAATTGCATTCAAGATCAAGCCGAGCATCTATTCGATTACACCAACGGTAGGGTTGGTTGGGACAATAGTCACCTTAAATGGTAATGGATATGGTATCTATGAGACCATTAATGTTGATTTTGGAACAACAAAAACAATTCTATCATTTAGTGCCTCAACCGGCGGGACATTTACTCGTGTCTTTACCATAAACACTCAGGGTTATGGTACAACTACGGTTACAGCAAGAGGGGTTAGTGATGAGAGTATCAGGACAGTAATGATTCGAGGCAATCTGACCCTGATGACTCCGATTAAGGGAACGGTTGGCAGTCTTATTACCGTCAGTGGGACAGGGTATGGCAGCAGCGAAACCGTAAGGATGAGTTTTGGTACTACTGTTACCCTGTCAACGGTTCAGGCAACAGGGGCAGGTACATTTACAACAGTATTTACAGCCGATGATCAGCCTTATGGGACAAATACAGTCTCAGTGTATGGGGTCAGCTCAACCGAGAATATTGGGACAGGCTTTGCCATAGCTCCAAATATATATTATGTGTATCCGATTGCTGGTCCAACAGATGCTGTGGTCGAGGTCAGGGGTAATGGTTATGGTAAGAGTGAGCCAATAAAGGTTGATTTTGGTACGAACATAGCGATTGTAGTTGTGGTTGCAAATGCGGCAGGCAGCTTTACGGCACAGTTTGTTGTTACAAGTCAACCTGGCGGTGTGGCAACAATTACGGCTACAGGTATGAATACAGGGGCAAGGGATGAGTATGACATACGGTTTACAGTCAAACCCGGTATTGTCTCTATGTTACCGACAAGGGGAACGATTGGCACAATTATCAGGGTATTTGGCAGCAACTATCAGCCATCTGCAATGATCAAGATTGACTTTGGTGCCAGCAAGAGCATTGCTATCCAGCAAGCAGCCGCGGACGGTACCTTTGACATCAGCTTTACGGTTGATACTCAGGTTTCTGGTTGGCAGACAGTTGTAGCTACCAATGTTGATGACCAGAACCAGACCGATTGGCGCGGATTTATTCTGACAGGCAGGATAGTAACCAGTACACCCACAAGGGGCAGCGTTGGGACAATAGTATCCATTGCAGGGGACGGGTATGGAATGAGTGAATTGGTCAGGGTTGATGTTGGTGTAACACAAGGGATTAAGGTCATAATCTCTGCCGCAAATGGTGTATTCTCCGGCAGCTTTAGTGTGGATGCTCAACCCTATGGGACAACAACCATTTCAGCTAATGGTCAAACATCTGGTCAATCTACCATATCTACATTCTTTGTTACGCCTCGAATCAAGACAGTAACACCAAGCACTGGTACGGTTGGGACACTTGTAACGGTTATTGGTGATGGGTATGAGGCAGCAGACTTTATCTGGATTAATCTTGGGACAACAAAGAGTATTAGCTATGCAACCACTAATGGGTTAGGGGTATTTAATGCTGTATTTACGGTTGATACTCAAGTTTATGGCACAACAACAATTAAGGCAATAGATATTGTCTCGTCTGAGGCAGCATTCTTTATTAAACCGCAGGTTTATAATGTGTTGCCAATATCAGGAACGGTTGGCACGGTGGTAACGATTAGCGGTACAGGCTATGCATCAGGTGATGCTGTTAGCGTTGCCTTTGGTGCCAGTGCCAGTATCCAGACAGCAGCTGCCAGTCAGCGTGGGTCATTTACAACCAGCTTTACGGTTGATGTCCAGTCGTTTGGCACGACAACGATTACGGCAAGTGGTGTGAGTACTGCCATGAATGTATTCTGCATCCAGCCACAGGTTGTGAGTGTGATGCCAACGATCGGAACAGTTGGTACGGTGGTAACGATTTACGGCACAGGCTATGCGGACAGTGATGCTGTGAGCGTTGCCTTTGGTACTAATGCGGGCATCCAGACAGCGGTTGCCAGTGGGCAGGGGTCATTCACGGCTTCATTTACGGTTGACACTCAAGTGTTTGGCTCGACAACAATTATTGCCCAAGGTAGCGGCAAGTCTGCTTACAATCAATTCAGGATATTATCCGGTATCCTGATGATAACACCAAACAGGGGCAGCGTTGGGACATTGGTAAGCATGGTTGGTGCAGGCTATGGTGCAAGTGAGGTTGTAACATTTGGTATTGGTTGGAGCCCGGCACTTGGCAGCCTGACCTCAAGCCAGAATGGGTCATTCAGTGTTTCGTTTACGGTTGATGTTCAGCCTTATGGGACAAGGACGGTTGTGGCTGTAAGCCCAATAGCCGGAACAGCTACGACGAGATTCTTTGTGAATGCTCAGATAACCAATGTCTTGCCGCGATTCTCACCACCCGGTGGAACCGTAGGCGTGATGGCAACGGTTGAGGGCAATGGCTATCTGCCGGGTGAGACTGTCAGTGTAGACTTTGGCTGGACAGGTACGATTACAACAACAACAGCGGACCAGTATGGCGGATTTTTGGCTAAGTTTACAGTAGATACTCAAGTCTATGGCACCACAACCATTAAGGCAACAGGGCTGATAAGCGAAGCAATGGCTGAGGCTTACTTTATTATTAAAACCAACATTACCATGATTACCCCGAATAAGGGCATTGTGGGTACAATAATTACCCTAAATGGTAATGGCTATGCAGCGTCTGAGCAGGTAAGGGTTTCACTTGGGACCACACAGGGCATTATCTACACAACAGCCAACAATAGCGGTGAATTTGAGGCTGTCTTTACCGTGAATACTCAGAGCTATGGTATCTTAACCGTAGCAGCAGAGGGGACTGTTTCCACTAAGCCAGCGTACACAAGCTTTTCTATTGAGGCTAAGGTGACATCTGTGGTGCCGTCAATTGGTACGGTAGGTACAATGGTAACCATTAGCGGTACCGGCTATGCTGCAAGTGATGCCATTACTGTGGCGTTTGGGACAAATGCAAGTATTCAGACAACAGTTGCAAGCAGTGCAGGCTCGTTTACTGCCAGCTTTACGGTTGACACTCAAATCTTTGGAACAACAACAATCACTGCATCAGGTGCAGTGGCTGCAGCACACAGTATATTTGTTATTCAGCCGCAGGTTGTCAGTGTAAGTCCGACAGCTGGTACAGTAGGTACGATGGTGACTATCTGTGGCACGGGTTATGCTACAAGCGATGGTGTTACCGTTGCCTTTGGTGCCAATGCAAGCATCCAGACGACAATTGCCAGTGTGTGTGGCTCATTTGCTACCACATTTACGGTTAATGTTCAGAGGTATGGGACATGCACTATCACTGCATCTGGTGCAAACGCTGTGGCAGGCAATGTATTCTTTATCCAGCCACAGGTTGTCAGTGTAAGTCCAATCACTGGCACGGTTGGCACGGTGGTGATTGTAGTGGGCACTGGCTACGGTGCAAGCGAGACAATAACTGTTGCCTTTGGGATAAACGGTAGCATCAAACAGCCAGCAGTCAGCAGCTTCGGCTCATTTAGCACCACATTTACGGTTGATGTTCAAAGGTATGGGACAACAACTATCACTGCATCTGGTGCAAACGCTGTGGCAGGCAGCATCTTCTTCATCCAGCCGCAGGTGGTTAGTGTAAGCCCGACAACAGGAAGCGTGGGCACAATAGTGAGCTTGGTTGGCACAGGATATGCGGCAAGCGAAACAATTACCGTGGCGTTTGGAACAAATGCCAACATCCGTCAGGCATCTGCCAGTGGTCAGGGTTCATTCACCACCACCTTTACGATTGATACTCAAGTGTTTGGGACAACAACCATCACCGCAAGTGGTGCAAGGGCTGTGGCTAAAGGGGTGTTCTTTATCAAGTCTCAGGTTTATCAGATAAGCCCGGGCAGCGGTACGGTTGGTACAATAGTTAACTTAAGCGGCAGCGGGTTTGCTGCAAGTGAGGCAATAGTTGTTGCCTTTGGCGTGACCACAACCATTCAGACAACTACCACAGATAATCGCGGCTGGTTCAGCACAACCTTTACGGTTGATACCCAGCCGGTTGGTACGGTGACAGTTAAGGCTGTTGCCCTTATGTCTCAGACAGCAGTCAACTATTTTGTCATTAATGGCGGCTTTAGTATTTCACCAAATACCGGAACAGTTGGAACAATTGTTGATATGAATGGCTCAGGGTTTGGTGCAAATGATGTGGTAAGGATTGACCTTGGTTTGACCACTGGTATTACTACCGTAACATGCAGTGCTGACGGGGTATTTAGTGCGGCGTTTGTGGTCAACACTCAAGGATATGGTACAACCACGGTGAAGGCAACCGGTGTTACTAATGTAGCGACAACATTCTTTATCAAGCCGCAAATCTGGCGGGTAACACCAACGGCTGCTACGGTAGGTACGATAGTGACCATATCCGGCACAGGGTATGCATCGAGTGATACCGTGACCATTGCCTTTGGATTGAATTCGAGCATTAAGCAGGCAACAGCAAGCAGCAGGGGATCGTTTACCACAACCTTTACGATTGATACTCAAGTGTTTGGTACAACCACGATTACTGCCAGCGGTGCTGTAGCTGTGGCAGGCAATGTGTTTGTTATTCTGCCGCAGGTGGTCAGTGTGTCACCAACAACAGGGACAGTAGGCACAGTGGTGACCATATCCGGTACAGGTTATGCTGCAAGTGACAATATTACGATAGCGTTTGGGAATAATGCCACTATACAGACAGCAGCAGCAGGTTCGTATGGATCATTCAGTACCACATTTACGATCGATACCCAGAGGTATGGGACCACAACCATTACTGCCAGTGGTATCTCATCATCAGCCAATCGCTTTATTGTCAGGGCAAGCCTGTTCATGGTTTCACCATCAATCGGCTCTGTAGGTACCATGGTAAGCATTGCTGGTGCTGGATATGCGGTGAGTGATGCCATAATAGTTGCCTTTGGTAATAAACCCGGCATGGCTGCAATAACTGCAAATGCAAGCGGGTTCTTTAGCTTAGACTTTACTGTGGATACACAGGTTTATGGAACAAAGACGATCACAGCCACGGGTGTAAGCTCTGAGGCCAGTCTGAATTTGTTTATGATTATTCCAGAGGTTTATAGCGTTACACCAACCAGTGGTACGGTTGGAACCAAGGTAACAATCAATGGTTCTGGTTATGGGAAATATGACCCGATGTCCTTTGAGTTTGGAAATAATACCAATATTACCTCATCGGTTTATGCTGATATAAATGGTTTATTTGCTGCCTCCTTTGTGGTGGATACGCAAGCGTTTGGGACAACAACCATAAGGGCAAGGGGTACCCTTTCAACCACAGCCAGGAATACATTCTTCATCGAGCCTGCGGTTGTCAGTGTGATGCCGACAACTGGTACGGTTGGGATGGTGGTGACCGTGGCAGGTACTGGTTATGCTGTAAATGATAGTATAACAATAGCCTTTGGGATAAATACCAACATCCAAATGGCAGCGGCAGGTATAAATGGATCATTTGCCACTACATTTACGGTTGATACTCAATCGTTTGGAACGACAACCATTACCGTAAGCGGTGTAAGTGCGGCAACAAATATCTTCCGTATCCTGCCCGCGGTGTACAGCATTATGCCTCCATCGGGCAGCGTGGGGACAATAGTAACCGTTGATGGTAATGGTTATGCAGCGAATGATGGGGTAACCGTAGGCTTTGGAACAAATGCTGCCATCCAGACAGCAGCGGCTGATACTTGTGGCTGGTTCTCTACAACATTTACAATTGATACACAAGTGTTTGGGACAACAACCATTACTGCAAGCGGTGTGAGCTTGGCGATTAATATATTCCGCATCCTGCCTGAGGTGTATAGCGTAACACCAACAACAGGTACGGTTGGTATGGTGGTAACAATCAGCGGCACAGGCTATGTATCAGTCGATGCAGTGTCTGTTGCGTTTGGGACAAATGAAAGCATTCAATCAGCAACAGCAGGTATAAATGGATCGTTTACCACTGTGTTTACAATTGATACTCAGAGCTTTGGCAGTACACTTATTACAGCAAGGGGAACATCGTTAGAGGCAGCAACAAATAGCCTCTTTATCAATCCTGATGTTTTCTCTGTACGACCATCTTCAGGTGTAGTCGGCACAATGGTGACCATTAAGGGCACAGGGTATGCAGCAACAGATGCAATAATAATAGGTTTTGGAACTAATGCTAATATTCAGTTAGCTGTTGCAGATGGTAAGGGATATTTTGAGGCAGTATTTACCGTGGATACGCAGACAGTTGGCAGGACAACAATCAATGCCTTTAGTATGCAGTCCTCATCTGCTCAGAATGTGTTTGAGATCATTGGCGGGGTAATAATTTCACCCTCTTCCGGTACCATAGGAATAACGGTTGAGGTAAATGGTCTTGGGTTTGGCAGCATGGATCTTATCACCATCCACTTTGGTGCTGTCAGGAGTGTGGCTACTTGTCTCAGCAATGATACTGGTCTGTTTAGTACGAGCTTTGTGGCAGGTGCCCAACCCTATGGGACAACAACCGTAGCGGCTGTTGACGATTCAATGGCAGAGGCACGATTCTTTGTTCTGCCTGAGGTTACCAGTGTGGTGCCGGAATTTGGTACGGTAGGAACAGTGGTTACTGTGGCTGGTACGGGTTATGCAGCAAGCGAGACCATAACCGTTAGCCTTGGGATAAATGCCAACATTCAGATAGTATCGGCAAACACGGACGGGTCGTTTGTCGCAGCGTTTACAGTTGATACACAGCGGTATGGTACGACAACCATTACGGCGAATGGTGCAAAGGCTGCGGCAGGCAATTTGTTTGTTATTCAACCACAGGTTGTCAGCGTGATGCCGGGCAGTGGTACGGTTGGCACAGTGGTGACTGTGACTGGTACCGGCTATGCGGACAGTGATAGTGTAACCATAGCCTTTGGGACAAACAACAGCATCAGACAAACATTTGCCAGTAACAATGGCTCATTCAGCACGACATTTACGGTTGATATGCAGGGCTATGGTGAAACACTTGTTACGGCAAGTAGTACAACAGCGGTTGCAACGGGTACCTTCTGTATCCTGCCGGAAGTATACAGTGTCATGCCAACAGCCGGTACGGTTGGTACAATTGTTACCATAAGCGGCAGCGGGTATGG